>NZ_CEVCIF010000011.1:0-72256 GCF_982245605.1 Coprobacter fastidiosus
TTAGACATAACAAAACCCCGAAAGTTTTTTGTCCAACTTTTGGGGTTCATGTCATATTGTATACCGGTCGGACTCTTTCTATATTTATTACAATTCTATTGTTTCGTTGTACGTATCTCCGAATCGATTGATGACTTCTATTTTAATTTTTTTTGCTGTAGAAGAAGGTTTTGCCCGGAAAAGATGGTCCGTTCTATAAACTTTTACTCTGCCAGAATCGATAAAGTCCTGATCGATATCCGAGAATTGTTCCATTGATCCTTTCAAAATACCGTCTTCATACCAATTTATTTTATAGGTATTATCCCAATCCCAAACGTTTGCGACGATATATTCTGCTTGAGAGGAAAATTCTCCGGGTTTATATATTTTGAATTGATAGTTCAAGTCGTGACCAGTCGGCTTAAAGTGCCAGCGAATATTATCTCCATCTACATCGACGATCATATATCCGTTCGGAGTACCGCAACGACTGCTATTCCCTTGCCAGTGGAATCCGCATACCGCTCCTACATTGTGTTCGTAAATATTATTTGCCAAGATCTCATTTTTATGAAAGTGGGTGTGTCCCGAGAAAATATGTACGTTGAACTTTTGGAGTATAGATAAAACGCTTTTTGCATTGGATTGACTGTCTTTGAGCATATTAAATAGAGGAACATGCACATTTAAAAATACTGTACTTCCGGGTTTTACATAGCTCAAATCTTTTTTTAGCCATTCCAGTTGTTCTTTTAAGAAACGAGTATTGTATTTTTTATTTCCCAAGTAATCGATATCTTTCATACAAATGATATGAATATCTCCTATATTCAGAGAATAGTCTGTCGGTCCGAAAAAAGATTCGTATTCATGCTCTGCATATTTCTTCTTGTTTCCTGTATGGCTGAATGCCGCAAATTTTTGATCGAAATCATGGTTGCCTATAACATGCATCATAGGGATATTCCATGAAGCGATAGCACTGGTGTATAATGGGTATAGGTGTAGAGCATCACTGACAATGTCTCCTTCAACAAACCCATAAACATCTCCTTGTTTGGTATTTAAGAATTTTTTTACATCGGGGACAGTTTCTGTAAAGAAACGGACAAAGTGAAAATCGTTCTTAGGCTGAGGATCTGAAAAAACGAGATAGGTAAACTTTTTTTCGATCCGTTCTCTTTTCTTTAATGTAAAATTATACGAGTCTGAACTTTTTTCTTTTTTTATCGGTTTATAAAATTCTATAAGGTTCAGTTCGTTAACCGGAATATAATAGTCGGCCGGAACTGAAATGCTGATATGGCGGCATTTTTCTATATCGGTAGGCAATGAGTACGTTCCATTTTGGTCGGTAACTGTAAAATTTATGCCATTATTGACTACTACACCGGGTATAGGACGGTTTTGTGTATCTACGACTTTCCCGTTTATAGGTGTTTGGGCTTGGGAGGCTTGGTTCACAGTCCAAAAACCGAATATCCCGAGCCAAAGCAATACTAATTTTAATTTTTTCATTTTCTGATTGATTTGTTTTGCGATGAAATAACCAATATTTTATTATGCTTTAACAAGTTCTATTTGTTTAAAGATGTTTATTAAGAGAGACGTTTCCTTTGTAGAGGACAGTTCTTCTTCTAATGCTTTTGTGTCGGGCTCGTATATGATCGTGTTGGCACAATCCAGTATATAACATAATAGTTTTGAGGCTTTTTCTTTTGTCATTTTCCCCTTTTTTACTGATTTTATTACATACTTGTTTATTTTCGTTACAGCGTGATAAACTGCCGGTTTGGCAAATTCTACGGTCGTATTGGAAAAACCGATGTTTTGGTCATATACACGAGTATAGTTTGTCTGGAAAGCACTCCATTTAGAAGCACAAGGTTCTCCCAGATAATGGGGAATATTGAATGTGCTTTTATTTTCACTCTCATATATCAGAAAAGTATATTTCTTTTTGGAAGTTTCTTTTTTCTCAGAATCTATATTTTCTACATTTCTTTTTGAAATGACCTCATTTGCTGTTTTGTCGAGACAAAAGCAAGGAAGGGTTAGCCCCCAGAGACAAATTATAATTATTGTTTTCATAATCTATTGGATAAAGTTTCTATTGTTGCCAAATAAGTTTTATCGTAAAATTATCACCACCCATATTTTCTTTGGCTTTCTGATAATTTTTTAAATTGGTCCGTTGTAAAATTGCCGGATATTTGAGACGGTGTGCTATTTCTTGATTTTCGGGGATTCCGTCACCTTTGGGAATATGGGGAAGTCCGGTACGATTATATTCAAACCACTGTTGATAGTCACAGAAATAGAGGGCAAAGTATTTTTGAGTCATAATTCTTTCTAATGTTCCATTATATGCAGTTTCCGGGTTATCGAAATAATTTTCTTGCATTACTCCTCCCCATTGCTCGATAGATGCTTTTACTCCATTTTCATAAGCCATCCGGGGATCTTCACTGATAATCCCTTTTTGGGCTAATTCAGCTTTGATAAAGGATAATTCTGCATACGACATCAAGACTAGTTTCATAGGGGCGGTAGCTAACGTTTTGGGAGGAGCTGAGGCTTTCCCGCTTGGCTGTACAGCAAAACCTGCCGGCCATCCGATATAATCATCTCCTTGTTTTGTCGCGAATACCGGAAGTCTCGGATCGTTCCAAGTCTTTAACGTATTAATAACAAATTCGGAACATGCCCGATAACCGGATATATTATTAGGTCTGTCCAAAGGCCCTTCTTGAGGATATACTCCGGATATATTGACCCATGCCGCATCATCGTTCGATTCGAAAATAGGGTAGGCATCAGGGTCGTTTATTATTTTTTGTATCTCGGTTTCTGCATCGAATTCCGGAGCATTCAGCAGTTTTAATAAAATCCGCAACCGCAATGAATTTCCGAATTTTTTCCATTTCAAGATACCTGTCCCGTCAGTAGTCATATAAAGTAAATCTCCCGATGTATTGTATCTTAGATTGTCGGATGTGTCGAATAATGAATTGGCTTCTTCCAATTCTTGTAAAATATGTTTATATATATCCGTTTGTTTATCGAAAGCGGGATAATAAATCTGTTCATCGCCACGGCAGGCTTCGATATACGGGACATCGCCAAAAGTCGAAACCAGAATATCGAACATATAGCATTGCAACACTTTCGATACCGCTTGATAGTTCGGCTCATTTAATGTTACAGCCTCTTTTCCCATGGCTTTAGCATTTGCCAGCCATTGATAGTAGGTACTCCACGTATTATCTCCTTCACTGTCGGAGACATACCACCATCCCAGACCGTTCGTTCCCCGATAGTCGATGACATTTCCCATCAATTCATAAGTATAGTCGTTGAACCGTTTCCAACCGAAAATAGATATATTGTATAGTATCGGGTCTAAGAAAGAGCCCGGATTGGCTTCATTGAGTCGGGTAGGGTCTGCATTCAATTCGTCAAACGGCGTGCATCCCGATAGCAGACAGCCGACAATAGTCCCTCCTAATAAAATGTTTTTAATGCTTTTTTTCATATAGATATTTTTTGATCAATTAAAAACTCACATTTAAATTCACGCCGAAAGAACGAGTCGAAGGTAATGAGCCGGCTTCGATTCCGACAACGATATTACCTCCATCCAATGCCGCTGTTTCAGGATCAAAAACCGGATAATCCGTAAAGCAGAAGAGGTTTCTTCCGTATAAAGCAATAGAAGCTTGGCTTAAAGGAGTCTTGCGGAGTAATTTTTTATCGAATTCGTATTCTATACGTATTTCCCGTATTTTTAAGAACGACGCATCGAATAAACTTGCTTCTACGTTTTGATCATAATATTCTTTGTAGTAAACTTGAGCTGTGACGAGTTTTGTGTTCGGGCTATAAGAGCCATCTGCGTTTTCTACGACTCCCGGGGCAACAACATATAATCCTCCTATCGGGGATAATCCTGCATCAGCTATGCGGGGATCGTCTCCTGCAATATAAAGGGGAGTTCCCGGTAACCGGCCGTTTAGTGTAGCCTTAATTTTTCCTTGAATACCCAATCTCATATTGGTTGCGGAGAATATTTTTCCGCCGTATTGTCCGTCAATGAGTATGCCTAATGTGAAGTTTTTATATTTAAACTCATTGTACCACCCGGCTTTCCATGCAGGATAAGCACTCCCGGCATATTCTATTTCATCGGTCAATACCGGTAATCCCGATTCGTCTATGATCATTTGTCCGTCTTCTGTCCGTTTAAATTTGTATCCCCAAATATCTCCGACCGTGCCGCCGACTCTACCTATGATAGAAGCAGGACCGATTTTACTGATCAACTGGTTTTCATCGGCAGTTTCCGATAGAGACAGTATCTTATTTTTGTTTTTTGACCAGTTGAATCGGGTTGTCCATCTGAAATCATTTGTTATTACCGGCATGGCGTTTAATTCTATTTCATACCCCATATTCTGCACTTCCCCTGAATTGATGGTTGCTTTGGAATATCCGGTTGTGGGATCCATCGGAGCATCCAGAATTTGATTTTTTGTTCTATTGAGATAATATGAGAAATCTATACCTAAACGGTTATTGAAAGTCCTGAAATCCATTCCTACTTCGTAGTTGGTTGAAATTTCAGGTTTGAAGTCAGCGTTAAATAGTGTCGATGGCAATTTTACAGAACCTGCGAAATTGGTCGTTTCGTAATATTGCGAAGTTTTATATGGGTCGGTATCGTTCCCGACTTGGGCCCATGATGCCCGTAGTTTGAGCAGATTGATTTTATCCGGCATCATTATCCATTCATTCAACAGTGTGCTTACCGAGACAGAAGGATAAAAGAACGAATTATTTTTTTTCGGTAAAGTAGAAGACCAGTCATTGCGTCCGGTTATATCCAAAAATAATTTATTTTTATATGCTAAGTTTGCAGTAAAGTAAATGCTGTTCACACGTTTGTTAAGAATTTTCTGATCCCATTCGATAGAAGATATCGCATTTGCCAGTTTATAAACTCCGGGAGTAATCAATCCATTGGCTGCATTAGACAGCATATTTACTTTATACACCATCATATTTCCACCCGCAGCAGCATTTAATGTGAGTCCGTTGGAAAAGCTGTTGTGGTATGTCAGTAAAACATCGCTGTTCAACTCGTAGTTGAAAATATTTTGTGTTTTGAAATAACCTTTGGCAAATCCGACGGTACTTACCGGACGGTGTTGTTCCCGTATATCGTTTTCCATTTGAAAAGCCGAGCGAATCATAAAATCAAAATGATTGTTGAGTTTTAAATTGGCTGAAAGCATCGATATGTTGGAGTGTTTTTCTGTCGGGTTTACACATTCGTACAATGTTAGGAAAGGGTTACCTATATTTTTACTGAACGGTTGTGATTGGGTGACGTTCTCTTCTCCTTTTATCCACATGGTACGGTACCAGTCTAAATCGATACTCGGATTTTGGAATATCAGGAAATAGGCAATAGAATTGCTGCTATATCCTACCGAAGGAAGATTGTCGCTTTTACGCCAAGTATAAGTGGTGCGATAGTTAAGACTTAATAATCTGGAAACCTGTTGCTGTCCGGATAATGTAGCTGTGACCCGTTGAAAACCGGTATTCGGCAATATCCAGTTATTTTTCATATGTGTCAGGGATGCCCTTACCGATCCCCGATCGTTGTTCCCTGATATGGAAAGCGAATTGGTCGTTGTATAGCCTAACCGGAACAAGTCTTTGCGGTTGTTTTTATAGGCTCTCCATGGTGTAGGCTCATCGGCCCGGTCTTGTTTGTCTTTATCATATTGATAGAATAACTGTCCTTCGAACCGAGGTCCGAAAGCACTGCTTGTTCCTCCGTTTCCGGTGTATGTGCCATCGGGAGCATCACCGTAGGAATAATAGTGTTGTCCGGCATATATACTGCCTTCCGGTCCTATATTGGTAGCTTGCCCTTGTCCGAATTCATATTGATAATCCGGCCACATCAAGACATTCTCGATGCTTGTATTCGAAGAGAATGAAACTCCCAACTTTTTGTCTTGTTCGCTACCGTTTTTAGTTGTGATCATAATGACACCGTTTGCAGCTCGAGAGCCGTATAACGCAGTCGCGCTGGCTCCTTTCAGCACTTGTATGCTGGCTATGTCTTCAGGATTCAGATCTGAAAAACCGTTTCCGAAGTCGATTGACGCTTCCGATGTGGCAGCAAGGGCGTTTCCTGAATTGAGCATAGGAGCACTCATCGGGACTCCGTCTACAACAATCAGGGCATTGTTTCCGCCTTGATTCAGAGAAACGTCTCCACGTAAAGAAATTCTTGTGGAGCCTAATGGACCGGACGGGGCATTAATGCTCAGTCCGGCAACTTTCCCTACTAACCCTTGTGACCAGTTGGCTGAGATGGCTTTGGTAATATCATCTCCTTCCAGTTTTGTGGTTGAATACCCTAATCCACGTTCGTTTCTTTTAATGCCTAAAGCTGTTACAACGACATCGTTCAAAGAGACATTCTTCTCTTTCAATCGGATCGTCCCATTCTGTTTCATTTTTTCGTATGGAATGTTTTTTGTTTCATAACCTAAAAAATTGAATACAATCATGTCTGTATTCTTAGGTGTTCCTTTGCATGTTAGAGAAAAATTCCCGTCAATATCCGTTATCGTTCCCTGATTTGTTCCTTTTACCGAAACGTTGACTCCTGTAAGCGGTAAATCGTTTTTATCGATAACTTTTCCTTTAATGACTGTCTGTGCATGGACTGTCAGTGCCATTAAATTCAATAAAAGAATGAAAGCTTTTTTTGTCATAATGGTGTATTTTTTTGATACGTCAAAAGTATCTGACGGATATTTTTATAGTATGACTTTTCTGTGAAAAAAATATTGCTTTTAGATTACAAAAGAAAGTTTTGGAAAGTGTAATATCTTATATGATAGATATATAAGGGAAATATCGGACCGGATTTTTGGAAGGACTATTGAAGGATCAAAAGGTATTTATGGGAGAACGGTAAAAAAATCGCATTCTCTTATAGGGGTTATTACAGATTCCTGTGTCATACAATTGAATGTACCGGAAAAACATACCGATAGTTTGCGGTACTTATAAACTTGAAATAATTGTTTGCCGGAACCGGCCATTCCGGCAATAAATAAAAGAAGATAACAGATTATAAATCTAATCAGCATGAAGTACAGAGAAATAGAAAAATCAATTAGTAAGTTGTGGCGACTTGCATTCTTTATTTTCATTTTATCATTTGGTGTTCATTCGCAGATTTATGCTGCCGAACAAGACGGAAAGATTACACTTTCGTTTTCGGATATTCCTCTTCGGGAAGCTCTTTCACGTATAGAAAAGGTAAGTGATTATACATTTTTTTATGATGAAAAGAATGTAAATGTAAATCAAAAGGTCAGGCTGGATGTAAAGGATGTAAATATGCAAAGTCTCATGACAGCCCTTTTGAAGGATACGAATCTGGATTTTGAAATATCGAATCGTCAGATAGTCCTTCTTTCTAAAAGAAGCTCAGGATCGAAGACGGCAAAACGTCATATATCCGGAGTCGTAAAGGATGAGAAAGGGGAAACTGTTATCGGTGCCAGCGTGGTAGTAGAAGGTACTACCACCGGTACTGCAACAGATATAGACGGGAGATATGCTTTAGACGTTCCTGTAGGTGCAAAACTGAAAATTACGTATGTGGGCTATCGTCCGTTTAGTGTAGAAATTAAAGATCAGACTACCGTCGATGTAACTTTAGAAGAAGATAATAAAGTGCTTTCGGAGGTTGTCGTGACGGCCTTGGGTATCAAAAGAGAGAAAAAAATGTTGGGTTATGCTGTGCAAGAATTGAAAAGTGAAGATCTGAATAAAACCGGAGATCCATCCGTAACGAGTGCGTTGCAGGGAAAAGTTGCAGGATTGCAGATGAATACTTCTAGTACAGGACTTAATGGATCTACGAAGATCACTATTCGTGGTAATTCTTCTTTGTCGGATAATAATCAGCCTTTATGGGTTGTGGATGGAGTGCCTTTTAGTGATATGAATAATTCTACTGCATCGGAATACGGAGGCTTTGACAGAGGTGGAGCTTCGGTTGATATCAATCCGGACGATATAGAATCTATCTCAGTCTTGAAAGGTCCTAATGCCGCTGCACTTTACGGCTCCCGGGCAGGTAACGGAGTTATTTTGATCACGACTAAGAGAGGAACGAAAAGCGATGGTTGGGGTGTCTCTTATTCTGGCAGTTGCACTTGGACTCAAGTTGCTGAGACACTTGATATGCAAGATGTTTATGGCCAGGGAGAAGGTGGAGTTGCCGATGCTTCTAAGTCGGGGAGTTGGGGATCTTTATTGGATGGTCATGAATTTATTGCATGGAATGGCGAGATCCGTAATTATAAGAAATATGGAGATCCTTTAAAGGACTATTTCAGAACAGGGTTTTCTCAAAATCATAATGTTTCATTCGGTACGGTTACTGAGAAGAGTAATTACCGCGCTTCATTCGGATATGTGAAGAGTTCTGGGGTTTTTCACCAAGAACAGTTGCAGAAATATAATGCTGACTTAAAAGCCGGGACAGATTTTAATAAATATTTGAGTATGGACTCAAAGATCTCCTTGTCGAGGACGAAAGCAGATAATCGCCCTTATTTTGGTAAATATGGCGAGATTGCCCAATTGTTGATGATCCCTAATAACGTAAGCCTTGATGATTTGAAACATTATCGTACTGAAACCAGTGAACATGTTAATTGGTTTGGTCCGAGTAATACCGATCTTAATCCTTACTATATCAATAATCAACGAGACAATTATGATGATCGTTGGCGGGCTTTCGGATATTATAATCTGAAGTTGAATTTCACTTCGTGGTTACATTTCTCGGGGAAATATATGTTCGATTATTATCGTACTCAGTTGTTCGATTCAGACCGTACCGATTATACAAAAGAGGTATTGGCTGATGAAATGAATCTTCGTGAAAATAATTTTTTTGAACAAAATGTAGAACTTATGCTTACTGGAAGCAATAAAGTCGGAGATCGGGTGCAGTTGGGATATTCATTAGGTGCGAATTTTATGGATATGCGTTCTGAAGGATTATTGGGTACAGCCCGTAATATGCGGAAAAAAGACGATTGGGTATTGAATTCGGCACTTGGTTTTAATGCTTCGGAACAAGCGTTTGAACGTAAGCGGGTAAATTCTCTTTTTGCGACGTTTCAGTTTGCATGGGATGATTATTTGTCGGTTGATTTAACTGCCCGAAACGACTGGTCATCGACACTGCCTTCCGATAATCGGTCTTATTTTTACCCATCGGTAAATGTGAGCTATGTTATATCCGATTTTGTCCGAAAAATGGATGCTTCACTGCCTTCATGGTTAAATTTTGCAAAATTGCGTCTTTCTTTTGCTCAAGTGGGTAAGGATACAGACCCTTATCAATTGTACAACCGCTTTGTATATCATCAGACACCGAACGGTCCGGAAGCAGCAGCCGTAGATGTTTTGGAAAATGCAAATCTGAAACCGGAGATTGCTACATCGTATGAAGCCGGACTGGATATGCGTTTCTTTGACAATCGTTTAGGATTTGATTTTACATATTATTATAGCGATACAAAGAACCAGGTGATGAAAGTTCCCATGAGTGGAGCCTATGCATGGAAACGTATTAATGCCGGAAATATAGTAAATAAAGGTCTCGAGTTGATGATTTATTCGACTCCGGTAAAGACAAAGGACTTTGTTTTCGATCTGGGTGTTAACTTGGCACATAATCGTTCTACCGTGAAAGAACTTGCCGATGGCGTATCTCGTATGGATTTTGATAATTCCGAAAAGTTGTTGGTCAATGTAGGAGCGTTTTCTGGCGGGAAGTTGGGCGATATTTTCCCGAGGAAAAGTTATGCGCGAGACATTGAGGGTCGTATTATCGTAGGTGAGGACGGATTACCTTTGGTAAATTCGGAAAAAAATCCTAAGGCTATTGGAAATATCCAGCCAGATTTGTTGATGTCGGTATCACCCTCTTTTACATATAAAAATTTCACTTTGTCGGCTTTGTTTGATATGAAGTTTGGCGGGGATATCGTTTCTGTGACAGAGGCAATGGCAACATTTTATGGTACGGCAAAACGTACGGCAAAACGTACGGATATAATCGTTGATGGTGTGACTGTTTCTGGAGAAAAAAATACAAAACCGGTATCAGCCGAAGATTATTATAAGCTTATCGGTTCTACGGATGGTTTTGCTGAAGAGTTTATTTATGATGCTTCTTATATAAAATTGAAAGAATTGGCGTTGTCTTATAGTTTCCCGAAAACGTTATTGAAGAAAACACCTTTTACAAATCTCAGACTTTCATTGGTCGCCAGAAATTTGTGCTATTTGCTGAAACATACACCGGGAACTAGCCCTGAGGGAGGTTACGATACTAATATGTATTCGTCAGCGATAGACTATTTGGCTGTACCTTATACCCGTACGTTTGGTTTCTCTGTAAATGTTTCATTTTAAATTAAGGACTAAATTATGCTACATAATATGAAATTCTTTTTATGTGTTGTTGTACAGGCTTTTATCATGAGCATATTTACTGCTTGTACAGATAGTTTTGATGAGATAAATACTGATCCTCTAAATCCGGAATATGTGGTTAGCGGTCCGGAAGATCTGGATGAAGGTCTCGCTGATATTGATCTGAATGCTACCGTAAGTGAGCAGGAGTTAGAATATCTGAAAACGATTATAGGAAATGCACCTGCGACATTTAAGAAATTTTTATATCAGGGGATGTATAACGATTATCAACGTACGACTAATCTATCTCATGATGTGTATGGGGGGTATTTTGCTTGTAATAATACTGCTTTCCTCAGTTCTTCTCCTGGATATGTTTATACTGAAGATTATAGCGGTCGGCGTTGGGACCATTTCTATAAGGAAAGGGTAAAGGAGTATGCGCAGCTGATACGGCCGTTTTATTATGTTGATAGGGAGAAGTATAAGAATGCTTATTATATCTCCCGCATCTATATGGCATTTTTAACAGTACAGATGGTTGATACGTACGGTCCTATTCCTTTCTCTGAATATGTACGTGGTTGGGAGGCTCCTGAGAAGGTGCATTATGATGATGCCGAGAAAGTTTATGATATGTGTTTCCGTATATTGGCCCAGGCGGTAGAGAATATGCGCCCTGAAGAATGCGAATTTAAGTTTACTAAGACAGAAGATTTTGTATATGGTGGTGACGAACGGGCATGGATGCGCTTTGCCAACACGCTCCGTCTGCGTATGGCAATGAGGATATCTGTTGCAAATCCCGAATGGGCCAAAAGGGAAGCTTTGGCCGCACTTTCTGCTCCTGAAGGTGTGATGAAAGGTCAAGAGGATAATATGGTGACTATCCCCGACTATGCTCCGGTTGCACTTGGCGGTATCGATTCCGGAGGAGACGAGAATATATTTGCTTTGTGTTCTACCAATTACCGAGATTGTGTTATGTCTAAGGATATTGAGTTGGCATATAAAGGTCTGGCTGATTTTGAAGATCCGCGTATGGAGATATTATGGTATCGTCCTACACCGTATGCCTCTCTTGAGAATAATATCGAGGATACGAGTAAAGATTTTAACGGATGTGTGATAGGTAGTCGGGATATTATTCATAAAGAGAGTTCGAAGCATTCTGTATTGCGCTGCAACCAAACTGCTCCGAAAGTTTTGGAAGATATGAATTGGTTTGGTTTTTCTCGTGAGTCTGTATGGTTGGGGTATGCCGAATGTCAGTTTTTGTTGGCGGAAGCAGTTCTTCGCGGATGGGTCGAAGGAGATGTCTTGGAGTATTTTAAATCCGGAATTAAAGCTTCGATGGATTATTATAAAATTCTGCCTCAGAAAACGAATGTATATATAATGATGCTGCATTGTTTGCAAGATGAAGATAACCCGTTTGAAAAGAATGATAGAGAAGGCATGTTGGAACAAATTATTACTCAAAAATGGTTGGCTGTTTTCCCGAACGGGAATGAAGCGTGGGCGGAATTCCGTCGTACCGATTATCCTCGGCTGATGGATTTTCAGACAAAAAGCGGAAATTATTCTTCTGATGTTCCTCAAGGGAAGTTTATTAAGCGCATACGGTATTCGAATAGTGAGTTTGAGCATAATTTCGATAATATACCGGTAAAATATCGGGATAGTCAGGCTCAACGTATTTTCTGGGACGTTTCTGATACGAATAATGATCAGGGAGAGCGTGTAAAGCCGAATAATTTCAGATAATCAAAACCTGTAAAATAAATTATATCATGAACATTAAAAAGTTATTTATTACGCTTTTTGTTATTTTGGGCGTAGGCAGTGCAGTTGCGCAACAGCCATATAGTCCATGTTGGCATCCGGACAATATTAAGAACTGGAAGCCTTCGGATGACCAAGATGCGAAATTTAATAGGAGTAGAGTTCCTCTTCAACCACGTTTTTGGGATAATACGGTGAAAGCGAACTCTTCTCAATTTGCAGATTCCCGTGTGGCGGCTTGTTTGACAATGAATCCTGAATGCAGTCTTACTCCTTCTCAGGATGCGGACAATATTCTCGGATATAATCCTACTTATTGGCAATATATGGATTTGCTGATTTGGTGGGGTGGATCTGCAGGAGAAGGCATTATTATACCTCCTTCGGCTCCGGTAGTGGATGTAGCGCACATGAATGGAGTAAAAGTTCTGGGTCAGTTGTTTTTTCCACCTAGGGCTTTTTCTGGAGATCCGGCATGGTTGCGTCAGATGTTGACTAAAGAAGGCGGAGAATACCCATATGCCCGTAAGTTGTATGAGATAGCCGATTATTATGGCTTTGACGGTTGGTTTATCAATGAAGAACTTCATGGCGCTTTGCCGGGAGACTGGATGGGATTTATCGAGACCTTTAATAAGTGCAAGAAAGCGGGAGGAAAGGAATATATGGAGATACAATGGTATAATAACGATATTGTTGTAGGAGATTATATGGATATGGTGAAAATGGACGGGGTATCTTATTTTTTGGATTATGGAAGCAATACCGTGTCGAATATTCAGTCTCAAATGCAGGCGGTAAAGAATGCAGGTATGGCAGATATCGCATTTTCTAAACTGTATTTCGGAATCGAATCTGCAATAAACGGTTTTACCGGAAATGCGGATAAATTTTCAAATCTATTTACTTCTACCGGACATCGAGGATCGCCCAATATCTTTAACCCGGAGGAGGGAATTTGGAAAAAAGTCGTGGATGAGTTTCGAAAAAATCCCGTGAACGGCAGTGCTGAACAATATAAGAAAATGCAGGAGGTATTTCAAAACGAGTCTCGCTTTTGGACAAATGCGAAAGGGGATCCTTCCGATAATTCGGCTTGGGGATCTTCTACATGGCCAGGCTTGGCGAATACGATATTGGAGCGTTCGGTTATTCAGACCAAACCCTTTGTAACGACATTTGGTGCAGGTTTAGGGAAAAAACGTTTTGTAAACGGAGAAGAGAAGGGAAATCATGACTGGTATCATCGTGGAATGCAGACAATTATGCCTACTTGGCGCTGGTGGTTTGATAATAAAACTCTTTCGGCTGATATCTATCTTGATGATGCTTATAATATGGGGACATCGGTCAAGGTATCGGGGGCGTTGAGTGCTGATGCTGACCATATCATGCGTCTTTATAAGACTCGTTTGGCAATTGCTTCGGGAGATAAGATTCAATTGGTATATAAAGGTTCGGGAGCGGTTATAGATGCCAAGTTGGGTATTTCTGAGAATGCTAATGAATTTGCTACCGTTACATTAAATACTGTCTCGACGAATAACGGATGGACAGTAGCTGAGGGAGATTTGTCTTCTTTGGAGGGGAAAACGGTTTCTATTATTGCATTGAATTTCCGTTCTTCTTCGAATCTGTCTTCTTATGAAGTTTTGTTGGGTCAATTGGCTGTTTATCCGCAAGGGTATTATCCGGAATTGGCTCGTGTTGAAAATCTTAAGATTGAGAATAAGTTGGCTGCCAATAGCGGAGATATACGTGTAGTATGGGATGCTCCGAAATCTGAAGATATTGATCACTATAATATCTATCTGCAAAGAAACGGTGTGAAATCATTGGTGGGACAAACTCGTGATGAAGGATTCTATATTCCTAAATTCAACCGTAGTAGCGATTCGGAGACAGGAGTTACGGTATCTGTGACGGCAGTAGTTAAAGATATGCGTGAAGGAGCGGAAGTCTCGGCATCGGTGAATTATCGTGATCTTGCTGCTCCCGAAGTTGTTCTCTCGGCTTCACAAACGTTGATTCCTGTAAACGGAACGGTAACTTTGTATGCAAAAACGGAAGATAATCCGACTGGATATGAGTGGATTCTTCCCTCTTCGGCTCGTAAAACCGGAAATGGCGGACAGATTTCTGTTCAATTTACTCAGGCAGGAGTATTCGATATAGGAGTGAAAGTGACGAACAAAGCCGGGACTACTGAAATAACCGAAAAAGCGTTTGTTGAAGTCGCAAATAATGCCGATGATCTCAAAGTGGTGAGCGTTGATAAGCAGATTCACTCGGTAAGTGGACAATTGGCGGGAGAAGAGGCATATCATTTGATTGATGGTGTAACTAAAAATTTCTCGGATGTGCATCAGAAATGGTGCATCGGTGGTAAGAAAGAACATTGGGTGGTTGTCGATTTGCAAGAATCTTATAAGTTATATAAGTTCCGTATTATAGACTGTAAACAGGGAGAACCGGAGTTTGATAATATCTCCATGTATAAAATATATGTCAGCAATGATGCTGTAGATTGGACATTGATTGCCGATGAACGAAGTAATCCGGCTACGGAAAAAACAATTTGGGTAAAACCAACGATAGCCCGTTATGTTAAGTTTGTCCCTTATTCTACAGAACCGGTTACTATTCGTATATGGGAATTTGAAGCCTATGGTGTTGCAACGAAGTTGACTTTGGATAAGTCTGAGAATTTGTTATTGGGGCTGGGTGAATCTGCGGAGAAAGAATTCTCTTATGGATTCGGTGGTACGGAAAAAGAGGAAAACTTTAACATTGAAGTAAAAACAGATCGTCCTGATTTATTGGAGATTAAAAACATAAGACATGATGAGGTAAAGAATAAAATTTCTTTCGACATGCTCTCTCTTGAGATAGGAACGGCAGAAGTGGAAGTTTCTATCAAGAACGGTGATTGGGTGAAATCTTCTGTTTTTGAAGTTAAGATCGAAGACCTTAGCTTGATAAATATTGCAAGAGGAGCTCTACCGTCAATCGTAATGAAAGACGCCATGAGTGCAATACTTAACGAACCAAACTTGAAACCGGAAAATGCATTGACTGATGGTAATCGCTCGACTTTTTGGGCCGGGTGGAAGACTTTCTCGGTAAAAATCGATTTGGGGAAAATTTACGATGCAAGGGTTATTAAGTTTATGTTTGAGCCGGCGGATTATAATGTTGTAGGTAATCGTTGTTATTTCCCGAGTGAAGTGAAAGTATATACTGCTCAAACCGATGAAGAGAGTGCTTATGCTTCAGTTGCATGGTTTGAAAATAAGAATCTTCAGGAGATAAATGAAGTCGTGCTTCCCGTTGATGGTCGTCAGGTCCGTTATGTGCGTTTGGAGGTAACAGGATATGATGAGAGAAGAGTATTCTTGCAGGAGATAGAGGTCCTTGCTAAAACAGATAAAGAAAATCCTTTGCTTATTGGCAATGTGAACGGTGTGAAAATCGAGGTGGGGAAATCTGTGAAAAAGAAGATACCGGTAGATCTTGGCGACATGTCGGTAGAAGATAATCTTGAGGTCGTTTCTCGGTTAAAAAGTGTATCGGGAAGTGATGTTGCAATAGTTAATGCCAGTTATGATGAAGATGCTCGAAAGATATTGCTGGATATTGAGGGTAAAACACCTGGTAATGCTGATTTGGTAGTTGCATTGAAGAATGGAGATTGGCAGGTTTGTACCAATCTTTCGGTTGTCGTATTTTCTGGAGGCAATTTAGCTTTAGGTAAGTCAATTACGGAATCGCATGTAAGTGCGACTGGTACTCCGCTTTCCGGAGGCGGAAAGGCAGATGTTAAGACACTTGTCGATGGTATTAAACCGATTAAGGGTGATGGAAGTGCCGATTTTAATAATCTTTGGTGTGGACCGTCGTGGCAGAATAATACAAAATCTACGGTGGTGATTGATTTGGAGAGTGAAGCCTCGATATCTGATATAAAAGTATTTGGCGCCGTGTTTTGGAGTACAGTGTCTGTTCCTGGGGAAGTTAAGATTTTTATAGGTTCTGAAGATTCTGAATCGTCTTATCAAGAAGTTTATACATGGAAGCGCTCGTCAGAATATGAAACACCTAACAAGTATCGTCACATGGAGTTTGACTATCACTTGCCTTCTCCGATGACGGGACGTTATGTTAAGTTGCAGTTGACACAAAATAATGAGTATGGTATGGCTGTTGCATTGAGAGAGATCGAAGTGTACGGAGAATCATCGTCCGATGGAGAGACTCCTTCTAATACTTTATCTGTTTCACCGATCGAAGCCGTGACATTGAATGGTGGAGAATCAAAGACTTTGGAAACTTCCTATAGTTTGGGTGGCGCTTCTCAAAAAGAGAATTTTGACATTTCTGTATCTGCTCAAGATGGAAATATAGTAAAGGTTTCCAAAGTAATGTATGATGAGGTACAACAAAAAATAACTTTTGAACTGAGAGGCCTGAAGAAAGGAACTACCGGAGTTCGTATCGTTTTTGAAAACGGGAAATGGAGTACGTCATCTGATGTGAATGTTTCGGTTCTTTCCGATGATCCGCTTCTCGGAATTGAAAATGTGAAAACTGTTGCTTGCAAAGTTTATCCTAATCCGGTGAGAAAAGGAGGAGTTTTGGTTATTGAGGCAGAACAAATACGTATGGTAAAAATTCTGACTTTGCAAGGAAGTTTGTTGCGAGAAGTAGCGGTAGAAAGTGACCGGTGCGAATTGAATATGGGATACCTGTCTTCTGGTGTATATTTGCTGATTATTGATACGGAAAACGACATGAAAGTACAGAAAGTGACTGTCAAGTAATGTCGGTTGCAAATTGAATATCTAATATTGTAGTTATGGGGCAAGAGTATAAACCTCGTGCCCCTATCTTTTTAATGCTAATTTTATCTTATTAATGCTTATGAAAACATTTAAAATTTGGCTTGTATTTGTATTGTTTTTCTTTGGTGGATATGGGGTGTCTGCTATGGCACAGGATGATATGGTATTTCAGTATAAAGGGAATTTCTCGTCTATGGAAAAAGACGGATGGGTTTGTAATAACAGGGCTGTTATCGGGACGGATCGTTTGACTTTAGAGCAGAAAGCGACCGGTGCCGGATTAGATGCCGGATCAATAACATCTCCGGTTTTCGGTCCGCATACGGGACTTTCGTTAGAAATTTTCGGAAAATCAAGTGGGGATTGGAATACGACATTGAATGTGAGAATTATTAGCGCTGTGGATCAGCGTGTATTGAAAGAACTTAATATACAGGATGTCGATAAGTATGGTACGAGTCAAGTCATGGAAATTGGAGATCTCGTGGAGCGATTTACAGTTGTTATTACTGCAGGACAGTATGCCCAAGCTCCTTTGGTTGTGACATCTTTGCAAATGAATGGGGTTTCCCAGTCTCCTGAAGTGTCATTCTCTCCTGAAACTTTGGACTTTGGATATGTTAAGGAGGGAGAATCTTCTGTATTGACGTTTGAGGTTGAGACCTGAAAACTGAAAAATGACTTGACCTTGATGTGTGATAATGATGCATTTGATATAACACCTGCAAAAATTTTACAGGATGTGTCCACGACGGTGATAACGGTAACTTTTTCTCCTAAGGCGGTGACATCTTATACAGGAAACATACAGGTGAGCGGAACAGACTTGGATGTCGTATATACTGTTTCGGGGAAAGGGTTATCTGAGAATTCTCCGGTTATATATTCTTCGGTTGGAGATCTTAATTTTGGAGCGGTGTCAAAAGGCTCTTCCCGTCAGCTTTCTTTTTATGTGACAGCGGAGAATCTGGCAGAAGATGTGATGATAACAGCAGATAATTCTTCTTTCTCGGTGACTCCTGAGGTTATTCCTGCAAATCTGTCTGAACCACAGCAAATAACTGTCGTTTTTGCTCCGGATACGGAAAATGAATATTCGGGAGAACTTTCTTTTGTTGCTTTCGGACTTGAAAAGAAAATTTCTTTAACCGGTATCGGAGCAGCGGGTGGTGAGACTCCTGTGTCGGTTGAGAATGCCATAGCGGAAAAAGGAGCTAAGCGGATTGTTGGTTATTATTTGGGATGTATTACTTCGACTGGTTTGAATGAGGGGTATATTCAAGATCGTTATATCGCTATTGCCGATTCGAAAGATGAAGTTTATAATAATAGAAAGCATAAAATTATGGTGATAGAACTGCCTGCCGGCAGTACGAGAAATGAGTGGGGTAGCAAATCGCATCCGGAGTTAATCGGACGTCAGATTTGGGTAGAAGGTAATGTGGGGAACGATCCTTCTGGCAAAGGTTGTGCGGCAGGGTTTAAAATTTCCGGAGGAGATAAAATCGGCTTTTATGTTCCTGTAGAGATAAAGTCTCCTCAAGTCGAACTTTCGACTTCGGTATTGGATTTTGGTACCGTGGCATGTGGGGAAAGCAAAGAATTGCAGTTTTCTTTCACCCCGACTGATTTGGCAAGCGGATTGGATATTATATCGAATTATGCCGATTTTTCGGTCGATTTGTCTCACGTAGATCAGGATAGCACCGAACCGCAGATGGTGAAAGTGAAATTTACTCCGGTAAGAGGTGGTAATGCAACGGGTTTTATTACGATAAAAGGAGATGGCATAAATGAGACTGTGAAGGTTTTGGGTGTAGGAGAGGCTGTGATGCCTCCGATCTTGATGGAAACGAGCATTGAAGAGTTGGTGTTTGAAGATGTTGTTGCCGGTCAATTTGAAGAACAGACATTTACGGTTGTTTTTTCTGGTTTATCAGAAGATATAACAGTGACGTGCGATAATCCTATATTTGAAGTGAATCCTTCTTTGATAATAGTTGATGGTAAAAGCGAACAAACCGTTACGGTAAAATTTGCACCGAGTTCAGTGCAGGAATATACCGCTTTACTTCTATTGAAAAGCGGAGAAGTTGAGAAAACTGTTGCTCTTCGGGGAAAATCTGTTGCAGCACCTTCTGTTGATACCGATGTCGCTGAACTGGATTTCGGACGTGTCGCTATCGGTGATCAGCCTGAGAAGAGACGCTTTATATTGGATGTTGCCAATTTGAAAGAAAGTGTGTTATTGACTTCGTCTGATGAATGCTTTGTCCTTTCTAAGACGGAGATTCCGGTAGATGCATCCGGTGAGCAAGAAATAATCGTGACATTTACTCCCGATGAGCAGGGACGGATATCTGGAGAGATATTAATCTATTATGGCGGAGAAGAGGTAAAGAGTATAGACCTTTTGGCAGAAGCATATTATCATACAGTCATTGATTTTGCCGGAATAACGGAATTGGACTTTGGATCTGATTTGACAACGGAACCGGTATCCCGTTCACTTAAATTGTCTTTGTTGCATATGGAGAATGATGTGACAGTAACATTGGAAGGTGAAGATGCAGCGTTGTTTGCCGTTTCATCTTCTGTTATTGGTCGAGATGAGGAAAACGGTGAAAAGGATATAGAGATTACATTTACTCCTGAGTCTGAAGGAGTTTATAATGCAACAGTGATATTTTCTGATGGTAAAGGTTTTTCTTATGAAATTGCTCTTTCGGCGGTCGTTACTTCTGTTTCCGGAATAAAAGGCGATTCGGTATCGGAAAAGAGACCTTACGGATTTAATGGAAATCTTTATGTCTCAGCACCGAGGGGTACTGTTGTGAATGTATTTACTTTAAAGGGAACTCTTGTAAAAATGATAAAGGCGACAGGTCGGGAAATTGTAATCCCCGTTCCTCAAAAGAATGTGATTGTGGTAGTTGAGAATAAAGCGTATAAGGTTAGTTTGTAATAGCGAAGAGTCCTGACGGTATCAATGGGTTAATTCAGGGTTGATTTTCGTTTTTTGAAGTCGGCCCTGAATTTTTGTTGAATAATAGTATGGAGTTGTTTTATTTTTTATGTTTTTTTACTATGTTTGAAATGGATTATTTATAAAAAAGTGAAAAATGAGAAAGAAGTTATATTGTTGTACTGTTACGATTCTGTTTTTATTGATAGGGTGTCGGAGTTCGCTGCAAGAGCGGGTCTTGTCTCCTGACGGGCGTATTGAGGTCGTCTTGAATAATCCGGACGGTGGAAATCTTAGTTACTCGGTGAATGTAGAAGGAGAGAGTTTTATAAGGGATTCCCGTTTGGGCTTTGTTTTTAAAGATTCCCTTATATCAGGGCCGTTTAGAATAAGTAAGACCGAATTTTCTTCGAAAGATGAAGTTTGGACTCAACCGTGGGGGGAAAATAAAAAGAACAGAAATCATTATAACGAGATGTCTGTTTGTCTGGAGAACGAAGAAGATGTGTCTTTGGTGATTCGTTTCAGGGTCTTTGATGACGGTATCGGATTCAGATATGAGTATGAGCATCCTGACAAGGATTCTTTAGTCGTTATGGATGAACTGACCGAATTCGATTTTGCACAGGATGGCCGGTCTTGGTCGATTCCTGCAAATTTCGAGACTTACGAATTGTTATATATTCCACAAAAAATCAGTGAAGTGGAGACCGCTAATACTCCGATTACTTTTAGGACGGATAACGGTATCTATGCAAGCATTCATGAGGCTGCGTTATATGATTTCCCGGAGATGACATTAAAAAAATGCGGAGAGCGGAAATTCAAATCCGAGTTAGCTCCTTTGCCCGATGGCACGAAAGCTCATGTCCCGGGTGCATTTAAAACGGCATGGCGCACGATTCAGATCGCTCCTAAGGCTGTAGGTTTGATAAACTCATCTCTTATTTTGAACTTAAACGATCCTTGTGTCCTTGATTCTATAGATTGGATAAAACCGATGAAGTATGTTGGTGTTTGGTGGGGGATGCATCTTGGTGTCGAGTCTTGGGTTATTAATGACCGTCATGGTGCGACAACGGAGAATGCTAAACGCTATATAGATTTTGCGGCAGCCCATAATATCGAAGGTGTTTTATTTGAAGGTTGGAATGAGGGCTGGGAAAGTTGGGGCGGCCGTCAGAATTTTGACTATACGAAGCCTTATGCCGATTTCGATATGGATGAAATTGCTGCTTATGCACAGGAAAAGGGAGTTCGTATTATCGGACATCATGAAACCGGAGGAAATGTCCCGAATTATGAAAGGCAGTTGGATAAGGCGTTGCGTTGGTATGTCGATTATGGAGTACACGATCTGAAAACCGGTTATGCCGGAGCTATGCCCGGAGGGTATTGGCATCACAGTCAATATGGTGTTCGGCATTACCAGAAGGTAGTGGAAACTGCGGCAAAATATAGAATAACCGTAAATGCACATGAACCGATAAAGGATACCGGTATTCGTCGGACATGGCCGAATATGATGTCTCGAGAAGGAGCTCGAGGTATGGAATGGAATGCATGGAGTGAAGGAAATCCGCCGTCTCATCATGAAATATTGCCTTTTACTCGTTTGTTGGGTGGCCCTATGGATTATACTCCGGGAACATTCGATATCCTATTCAAGAAAACCCGCAACTCTCCGTTACGTAAAAAATGGAACGACTTGGATAAAGGGAATAGTCGAGTAAACACGACTCTTGCCAAACAAATTGCGAATTGGGTAATTTTGTACAGTCCGTTGCAGATGGCTTCGGATATGATCGAGAATTATGAAAATCATCCGGCATTTCAGTTCTTTATTGATTTTGATGCCGATTGCGACCGTTCTGAAGCCTTAGTCGGTGAACCGGGAGAGTATATCGCGGTTATGCGTCAAGCCGGTGATCGGTTTTACCTTGGAGCGACTACGAATGAAAACGGACGTACGATAAACATTCCTCTTGACTTTTTAAGCCCCGACATAAAATATCACGCGGATATTTATGCTGACGGGGATAATGCACATTGGAAAGATAATCCTACGGATTATAAGATAGAACATAGGATTGTGACTTCTGCCGATACGTTACATATGAAATTGGCAGACGGAGGAGGGCAGGCTGTTTATTTCCGTCCGGAATGATGAACATAAAAAATGCGGGATATCCCGCATTTTTTGTATGTCAATCGATGCCGTACATATCGTTTTTGCACTTAATACCTTTGACCGGTATCTCTATGATTTTTTTTCGTATTCGGTCAAATCTCCAAGCTTGTTTTACCGTATCGAATATTTCGGTATCGATCCAATCTATATCATCCGGCAGAAGAACGATGAGTTCATTGTCTATTCGACCGTTCAGCATTACGTTTCCTGTCCATCCGATATTCAGTTCTGTCCCTTGCAACTGAAGTGTGTCGAGAAGTTTCCACAGAGGCATACCGCTGTTGTTTCTTGCAGAGAGTTCGTCAAATAGCAGATAGGTAATTCTTTTTTTGTCGTTTTGCAGTACATGCACACCGTAATCGTCCGAAATTAATGCTCCTCCGAAATCGGTACAATCTTGAAATTCGGGAAGATCTAAAGCGTTGCTGTACATATCCGAAGGTTTGACTGTATCCGTTTCTTGCTTTGTTTCGATGATAACAGCGGGTAGAATTTCATTTTCTTGACGAGCCTCTTCATTTGAGTTTTTAGGAGAATTGCATCCTAAGAGAAGAAAAATTACTACAAAAGAAAAAAGATGCTTTTTCATAATTCGTAATGAATCATTTTATTTAATTAAAAGCTTGTTTAAATTTCCCGATCAAGAAGTTGTCGATCAAGTCGATCCATTATCTTCCTTTTGTAAAATACATAATAGTATCTTCAAGAAAATCGTTCAAAATAAACTCTCCAAAATTTAGACAGGCTCTAAAGCTCTTTAACTAAAATCCTGAAGTTGTCACCATCGCTTCAAGATCGATTTCGGGCTACAAAAGTAGTAAAAAGCTTTATTGTATGTATCTGTCGGAGAGATATTTTTTTGTTAAATATCGTGGGAAAATTATCTTTTAGTTTTTGATTTGTTATTTCAAAAGTTTGTTTAATTTCTCTAATAAAAAATATTATCCGGTTGTTTTTCCCCTTTTCTTCCGGTCTATAACGATATTGACGGTATCGGTATGGTTTTGCTATTGAGAGAGGAACCGCCTGTTCATGTGGATTTTTCTTAAACTTTGTCCGAGTAAATTTTAGATAGGCTCTAAAAAGCTTCATTATTTTTTGTATGTTTGTTACATGGAATTTAGAACGATCGTACCTTGTGAAAAATTGCAACATCAGATCTCTCATCGGGATAAGATTTTGTTGTTGGGTTCTTGTTTTGCCGAGAATATAGGGCATTTATTGGTTGCTCATAAATTTAATGTAAAAATTAATCCTACGGGTATTTTGTATAATCCGGTTTCCATTGCAGACGCTTTGCAAATGATGTCGGACCGTTATCAATATACAGTAAATGATATTTTTCGGGATGGTAATCTTTGGCACAGTTTTCGGCATCATTCCCGTTTTTCACATACAGATCCGGAACTATGTATTGACGGAATTAATCGGGAGTTGAAGGCTGGAGCGGAACAACTGCACCGGGCGTCTTGGCTGTTGGTGACTTTTGGTACGGCATACGTCTATTCTTTGCGGGAGACCGGAAAGGTGGTTGCTAATTGTCATAAATTGCCGGCTTCGTTGTTCGATCGTCGTCGTGTCGGAGTCGATGAGATGATTCGGGGATGGATTCCTCTGATAGAACGTTTGTCAGATTCGAACCCCGAATTAAGAATTATGTTTACGGTCAGCCCGATCCGTCATTTAAGAGACGGTGCGCATGAAAACCAACTTAGTAAATCTGTCTTGCTTTTATTCGTGGACGAGTTATGTCGGATGTATCCTGATAGGTGCATCTATTTTCCTTCTTATGAGATCGTTATGGACGAGTTGAGGGATTACCGTTTTTATGATGCCGGAATGACACATCCGAATGAGCAGGCGATAAGATATATTTGGGAGCGTTTTTCCGAAGCGTGTTTCTCTGAAGAGACCCAGACCTTGAACCGGGAGTGGGAACGTCTTGAAAAAGCGTTGAATCATCGCCCTCTTACTCCGGATAAGGACGCATTCCGGGATTTTACTATGCAAAATTTGTTTAAACTGAAAAAAATCCGGGAAAAATATTCTTACTTTGATCTTTCGAAAGAGATAGATTCTCTGGAGTTGTTTTTAAAAACATTATAACCGGATGAATTATAAAATAACAGATATCGTTTGCATTTTACAGGCAAAGTGCGATATAGTACATGAGTGTACGGTATCGGATTTATTAACGGATAGTCGTTCTTTGACTTTCCCCGAAAAGACTCTTTTTTTTGCATTGGTGACAAAACGTAACGATGCTCATCGATATATAGGAGACTTGTATAGAAAAGGTGTCCGTAACTTTGTCGTGAGCTCTTTACCGGAAGACCGGAAGCAGATGGCAGATGCCAATTTCCTTTTGGTAAAAGATACCTTGTCTGCTTTGCAAAGTCTTGCGGCTGCACATCGAAAACGTTTCAAGATTCCGGTGATAGGAGTTGCCGGGAGTAATGGGAAAACCGTAGTAAAAGAGTGGCTTTACCAGTTATTGCATGAGGATTATAATATGGTGCGTTCTCCGCGTAGTTATAATTCGCAGATCGGAGTGCCGCTTTCTGTTTGGGAGATCGATGAGAATACCGAGCTTGCCGTTATTGAAGCCGGAATCTCCAAACCCGGAGAAATGGATAAGTTGGAAGCGATAATAAAACCGACATTCGGTATTTTGACTTATTTGGGAGATGCCCATCAGGAGGGATTTTCTTCGATGCAGGAGAAATGTATCGAGAAACTTTCTCTTTTTACGCATTCCGAATCGGTTATCTATGATGGAGATGATCCTCTGATTGTAGATTCTGCCGAAAAAATGTGCATGGGAACACGGGAAATAGCCTGGTCGAGAAAAGACAAAGACAGGGCTTTATATATTTCTAAAATTGTAAAAGGAGAAGATTCGACCCGTATCGATTATGATTATTTGCGTTTTTCTTCTTCATTTACGATACCTTTTGTAGAAGATGCATCGATAGAAGATGCGATACATTGTCTGGCGGTTATGCTTTACTTGGGTAAAACCGGAGAAGAAATTGCAGCTCGCATGTGTAAGCTTGAGCCTGTCGCTATGCGTATGGAGGTAAAAGAGGGTCGTAATGGTTGTCTTATCATTAATGATTCGTATAATTCGGACATTAATTCTTTGGATATTGCCCTTGATTTTCAGAACAGGCGTTCGGCGGCACGGGGAATGAGACGTACGTTGATATTGTCGGATATATTGCAATCGGGAATGTCGCCCGATGAGTTGTATCGGCGTGTTGCCGAGATTGTCATTCATAAGAAGATCGACAGGTTTATAGGGATAGGCCGGGAGCTTTTGTCATATAAGTCCCTTTTCCCTATGGAAGCGGAATTTTATTCTACTACCGGAGAGTTTTTGTCGTCAGGGGCGGCAGAGTGTTTCTCGAATGAGCTTATCTTGATCAAGGGTTCTCGGAATTATCATTTTGAAGAAATTTCGGAAGCTTTGGAATTGAAGCAGCATGAAACGATTTTGGAAGTTAATCTGGATGCAATTATAGATAATTATAATTATTATAAACAAAAGCTGAAACCTGAAACCAAAATTATTTGTATGGTGAAAGCTTTCGGTTATGGAGCGGGTTCGTATGAGTTGGCTAAAACTCTGCAGGATCGGGGATGCGATTATCTGGCCGTGGCTGTGGCGGACGAAGGCGCTGAGTTGAGGAAAGCCGGCATAACGATGCCGATTATGGTTATGAATCCTGAAATGAATAGTTTCCGTACGTTGTTCCGTTATTCTCTTGAACCGGAAGTCTATAGTTTTAAATTATTGGATGCTTTAATATATGAAGCAGAACGACAGGGAATTATGCGTTATCCGATACATGTCAAGATAGATTCGGGAATGCATAGACTCGGATTTACATTGGAAGATATGCCACGTTTGTCGGAGCGGCTGAAATCTCAAACGACAGTGATGGCACGATCTGTATTTTCTCATTTTGCCGGAAGCGACGAACCTCGTTTCGATGCTTTCTCACGTCAGCAGATCGCTTTGTTTAAGGAGTGTGCCGTTGCGGTGCAATCTGCTACTCCCCAACCGGTAATGCGGCATATTCTGAATACTTCCGGAATTACCCGGTTTACCGAAGAGCAGATGGAGGCCGTTCGTTTGGGGATAGGTCTTTACGGCATTTCGGCTTGCGGGATGGATACGGACTTGCGTACTGTCTCGACGTTGAAAACTACGATTTTACAAATTAAAGAACTGGATGAGGACCAGACGGTCGGATATAGCCGACGTGGAGTACTTACACGTCGTTCTCGGATTGCCGCTATTCCTATCGGTTATGCAGACGGATTGAATCGGCATTTGGGCAATCGAAAAGGAGCAGTTGTCGTTAATGGGAAGAGAGCGCCGATTGTCGGGAATATATGTATGGATGTTTGTATGATCGATGTTACGGATATCGATTGCAAGGAAGGAGATCGTGTGGAGATATTCGGGGAACAGTTACCGGTAACGGAAGTTGCAGAATGGCTACAAACGATTCCGTATGAAATATTGACCTCGGTTTCTTCCCGAGTGAAGAGGGTATATTATAGAGAATAGTTCTTTTTTGTATTTAATATTTATATCCGATTTGTGATAATCTAAGGTAATTGTTCCGAGCCAACATACAGGCTCCAATGACTCCAGCTTTATCTTTTAATTTAGAAATTGTGATAACGGAGTCTTTGTTGGCAAGGTTAAGAGAAAATTTATTAATAGCACTTATAATTGGCAGACTGATATAATCTCCGGTTTGTGATAATTCTCCTCCGATTATCACTAATCCGGGATTAAAAATATTGATAAGTCCGGCAATATATTTTCCTAATTTGTTTCCAGCTTCTTCAATAATATCAATGGCTAATATGTCTTCTTTGTTCACTGCATCTATAATGTCACTTAATGTTAGATTATTACCTTCTTTTATTGATGCTGAAAGAATTGAGTTTTCACCATTGAGAACACGTTGCATAAAGATACGATGAATGGCCGATCCTGAAGTTTCGGTTTCCAGACATCCTTTTTTACCGCAGTGACATAATTCTTCGTTATCGAATACACTGATATGTCCGAATTCTCCGGAGAAGCCAGATTCGCCATAATATAGCTGTCCGTTTATCATTATGCTTATACCCAGTCCCCAACTGATATTGACAAAAATAATGTTTTTTGCATTATTGGTATTATTACTCATGTATTCGCCATAAAGCATAGCACGAGTATTGTTGTCTATGAAAACTTGATATCCTAATTTTTCATAAAATAAATCGGTTAAAGGGCGCTCGCCGAAATAGAATATACTGTAGCTATATCCTGATTCGGCGTTTATACGTCCTGATATATTGATATTTATGTCCAATATTTTATTTCGGATAGATTTGTGCTTGTTTATGAAAGTTTGTATTATTTCGCAGAGGGCATTGAATGATTCTATTGTATTCTCGTTTTTAAATGAAATATTCGTTTGTAAATCAACAATATCTCCTTTAAAATTTACAATGCCAATATTAATTCCGAATTTTTTAATATCAACTCCTACAAAATAACCTGATTCGGGATTTAATCCGTATAAATTGGGGCGTCTGCCTCCACTACAGGTTTTAAGTTTACCATAGTCTATAATAAACCCCTCTTCAATCATTTCAGATATGATTTTTGCAACAGTAGGTCCGCTTAAATTGAACTCTTTTGAAAGATCTGCAATTGTTGCTCCTTTATTGTAGATGTAAAAATTTATAATACTCTTTTTTATAAGAATCTTTTTTGTGTCCACTCCGTATATCGAACTGTTGTCCATACCTATTTTTTAACCATTTTAATATAAATAGCAAATATACTCAATAACTCATTGATTTCTGTTTTCTGAATTTATAACTTAGTAAATTTCATATAAATTATATTTTCAAACATTCGGAACGGTTCTGTTTTACTGAATGTCGGTCTGTTTATTCTTTTTAAATTTGACAATTGTATAAACTGGTCTGTGGTCGGAAGCTCTCGATATGTCACCCTGTGTTAAGGTGTATGCAGAAGGAACGTCTGTCTCTACTACAGTACAAGTTATTCCGTTTTTTAGTTGCATGATATAGTCGATACGTTGAGAAGGAGATGAGGCTGGGAATGTGTTTTTGTCGGAAGAGATAATCTTCCATTTCTCTTTTAATAGGGAAATAGTTTCAGAGTCAGTCTTTGAATTGAAGTCTCCTAATAAGAAAACGGGTTTATTACTGTTTTGATACAGTTTGTACATGTTTTTGTTAATTTCTTCAGCCTCGGCCAATTGGTTTAGTTTATGGTCCAGATGCACTGATGCTACGATGTAGTCTTGAAATTCCGCGATGGCGATGATACGGTTTTCTGCTCCGGTGGGCAGAATTATTTTGAAACTGTTTTCTATTTTCTCTCGGGAAGATATGCCGATACCATATCCTCCTTTTTGATAATCTATTGCTTTACCGAAATAGTAATTGTCCCATCCCATATATTGGGTAAATCTGGCTAATTGAAAATGGCCGTTTGTACGAGTGGTGCAGCTATCCAGTTCTTGCAGACATATAATATCGGCCTTTAGTTCGCGCATAAGCGATGCTATTGTAAAATAATTTAATGGGTCATTATTATCATAGCTGAAATATTTGACATTATAACTCACGAGTTTTAATGATATATAGTCATTGTTTTCTTTATTATTGGTATTTTCTGGTAGTTCGTTTTGAGTGCAGGATATTATGCTGGAATAGGAGCACAATAGGATTGCAAAGGTTATATAGAAATCAAGATTTTTCATGAGATTGGGAATTCTGTAAAGTCGGAATATGAACAAGATTTAAAAATCATACCCCGACTTTATTGTATATTTTAGAATTTAAATTTTACTAATAATGGGAAATGGTCTGATATTTCGTTATTCTTATCATCATAAATAAAATCGGAAGCTATGACATATTTTGCCATTTGGGGATTTAGCCACAAATAGTCCACTCTCCTTAAATGTTTGGGAAATGCCCGGGTAAAAGCATCATGAAACATCAGGAATGAGTCGGAGTATCCGGCATCTTTGACAGTGTGGATAACGGAATAATCCAGTTTTCCGTTATTTAAGGCTTTGTATCTCGGATCTTTTTGTTCTCGGCGTTTGACTCGCTCTAGATATCCATCTTTGTGAGTTAAAGAATCTGTTTCACATAGAGAATTGAAATCTCCTGTGATAACGATTTTTTCGTTCTCCGGAATTAGGGCTGCATGTGAAAGAATGCGCTGTATCTCCTTTTCTCTTAAGAAAAAGCTCCATGATGATAAATGTACGACGAATAGATTGATATCGTTTATTTTTGCGTACATATATCCGTGTTCCATGTGATCGTCTACTTTTATAAGGTCACGTATGGGATACTTGGACGTTATGGCGACAGGATATCCGTTTTCTTTAGAAATTGCCGAATAGTAATGTCCATAACGAGCAGCAAGTTCTTTTAAAGATTTATCGGTAAATTTATTCATTTCCTGGAAAGCGACAATATCCGGATCTATTGTTTTTACCCATGTTACATATTTATCCATAACTTTCGGATTACTTTCGAATCCGTGTAGCACATTATAACATAGGATCTTGAAATTGTCTTGTTTCTGTTGAGCTTTTGCAGAAATGATGAAGAATAAAATAAATATAAATATACTTGTTCTTTTCATAATAATTTTATTTTAATATTTCACGTATGATTTTTTCGTAAGCTGTGGCTATTTGCATCATTCCGAGATCGCTCGGGTGAGTTCCATCGACTTTTCCGTCCTGTAATTGATCAATATCATCGAAGCTTAAATGATATATATCCTTTATTCCTTGTCTTTTTAACTTAGCGAATGCTTTATCCATAACTTTATTTACTCGGTTATAGTATCGGTGGTATCGGGGTTGTGATATTGCGTTTTTAAACCCGCTACTATATCCGTCGTGATCTGTTAATATTATAGGAGTTTGCGGATGTTTGTCTCGAATATCCTTTACGGCATTTATGATCAATGTTTCTAATTTTTTATCATCATATACTGTTTCAGAGGTTAAATTTGGTAAACAGTCTAATATGAAAATGGCTGCGTCCAGTTCGCAAATGAGTTGTATGACTTCCGGTTCTAAACGTCCGTTTCCTGAAAATCCTAGATTAATGAGTGGTTTGTTTAGTTTTCGCTGAAGTATTGACGTCCATGTCATTCCCGGTCGGCTGGCACATCCACCTTGTGTAATAGAAGTGCCATATACAATGATCGGGAGTTCGTCACGTGAGCTAAGTGGCATGAATGTCCGGTTCTCATATACTCCGATTTCTAATGAGAGTATGCTGTTATAGGGAGGCAAAAAGAGCTTATATTCCAGCCCTTCTTCATAATAACTGGGAGTCGGTTTTAATCCGGTGTATTTATAGATAATGGTATCCCCGAATGTCGTTGCAGGACGGCACCAATAGAATTTGTCCCCATTGACCGCATATAAATCGAGGCCGCTTGCTCCGACTGCTGGCATGGTTGGTAAAGTTAGTCTACCTCCGACTTTATATCGTATCTGTATTGTTGGGGAGTTTGTTTTGAATCGAATTGTCAGTCCGGATGAAAATTTAGAACGAGCCCAGACTTCCGGTCTGACAATGGATTTTGCTCGAGTAGGTAGCCTGTCATAAAAACCTTCGTGTTCTCCTTGCCAGGCTTGTCCTTCGATAGCATTTATCGTTGAGTTTTGGGGATTCCACCATTTCATTTCTTGAGCGTTTGCTATGATGCTCAAGAAAAAATATAAACAAAATATGTTTAATCTGTGATTCATAATAAAAGTAATATTAAAATTGCTAGAAGTATCCTGGATTTTGTTTTAATCCTAAATTGACCTGACTTTGTGGAATTGGTAATAAAAACTGATATTTGTTTTTGGTATAGACCAGTTTATCGAGAGCTTTACCTAGACGAACCAGATCATAAAAATAATGGTTTTCTCCATAGAATTCGAATTTGCGTTCGTCGAGTATGGCATCTATATATTTACTGGGATCATTCAGAATTTTTTTGTCTAATGGAGGGAGATTTCTTTCAGATCGTAAATAATTCAGTTTCTCAAGTCCTGATTCGTCAGGAGCGCATTCTGCAAAAATTAGGTACATTTCTGTAAATCTGGATATGGTGAACGGACATGTACTTACAGAATTATAGTTGAATTTATTTACTGTTGTATAACCGTCGTTACTTTGTCCGATGCAGAGTGTATAACGTGCATCTGTAGGGTCCATTGAATCTATAAAAGATTGAGATGGCTTGAATTGGTATGATCCTGATGGAGTCATGGCGTAGGTGTTAAATATGTTTCTGTAGTAGTACGCTCCGGTATTGTTTGAGATACACATGATAAGTTCTTTAGGCCCTACACCTACAGCTGATGCTGCCATATTAGCAGCTGGAATTAGTTGGAAGCGGGAGTCTTCGAGAAAACGGCGAGCTATCGATTTGGCTTTGTTATATTCTTTATTGTATAAATATACTCTAGCCAACAGGGCTGATGCTGCTTCGGAAGATGCATAGTAGTAGTACCGAGCTGCAGTAGGAAATTCGGGTGGAGCTTGATCCCATGAACGACATTGAGTTATTGCAATATCTAAATCATCTTTAATAAGTTGCCATACATCGGATGCAGGGGACCTCGGTATGACCTCTTCTGTAATCTGGGTAGATATTGGCACATTTCCGAACTGTGTTACTAATTTTAAATAACAATAAGCTCTTAGATAATGGAGGGATCCGATCATCTGTCTGTTGCTTATGTTTGATAGGTCGGATTTAGTGGACAAATAATTGAGCACATAATTTGCTTGATGTATTACACTATAGAAATGATAATAATAATTCTCGACGAAGCTATTGTCTGACGAAAAATTATTATGGGCAATATTGGCATTAACTAAACTTCCATTATTTGAATTGTTTTCAATTATTTCTCCCAGGCAATCATTCAATATAAGTCCGGCAGGTGTACAATCTGCTAGAGTATGATAGACTCCTCGAACAAGACTTTGGATATGTTCTGACGATAATTCGTTTTCCTGAAGGGTATCGACAGGTGTTTCTTCTAAAAGAAAGTTACATGACGAGAAAAAGATAAGTATCTGTAAGGTTGTTATAAGTTTGAAATTTTTCATATTTCTATAGATTAAAAGTTTAAGGAAAGGCCTATTAAATACATTCTGGGATTAGGTGTGCCGAAAAAGTCCTGCCCCATTTCTTTAGGAGAAAGTGTATAGCTTACTTCTGGGTCCATACCTGAGTATTTTGTCCATGTTGCTACGTTTTGCATGGTTGCGTATATACGTAGATGTTTTAGCTTAATATGTTTTACCCAATCTACCGGAAAGGTATATCCTAGTGTTATATCTTTTAATTTGAGAAAAGAACCGTCTTCAAGATAACGGTCTGAGGCCATATTGTTGTATTCTGAATTAAATAATGCTCTGGGATATTTATTACTCGTTCCCGGTCCTGTCCATCTGTTTTCAGCACTTTCTTTCAACATATTTGCATCCATTTGTCCCAATCTGTCAGAATATCCACTTCGAAAAATATTTAATATATCATTCCCATATTGATAGGAAAGAGAAATATTTAGATCGAATCCATAAAATTTAAAGGTATTTGTAAATCCACCATACCAGTCGGGCATAGCTTTTCCCGTAATCATCCGTTTAGGATTACCGTTTTCATCCAATGCATATTTCATATCTCCTGCTCGAACTCCGTTTTTGTATAAGTTTTCAGGCACTTCTTTGTCAGACTGATAGATGCCTTCTTGCTTGTATAGGTAAAATGATCCAACAGGTTTGTTGATTTCAAGAATATGGTAATTGCCGACATATACGGGAGTATTCCCTTCCATTAATTTTTTTACTTTATTATTGATAGTCGTGAAAGTTAGATTTGAAGTCCATTCGAAATTACGTTGCTTGATATTTACCGATTTCAGAGATAATTCGAGCCCGGAGTTTCTCATTTTTCCGATATTTACCAGTTTTGTTTTATAACCATATGTGGCTGGCATCGGTTTTTCAAAGAGGAGTCCGTGTGTGTTTTTTATATAGTAATCAATCGAAATATTCAACCTGTCGTTAAATAAGACGGCATCAGTTCCCACATTTATTTGTTCTGCTTTTTCCCAACTCAGATCGCGATTGCCCGGACTCTCAAGGATAATGCCGGCTTGTCCATAATATGGAGCTTCAGCACCCATGTACCGTTGAGCTGTATAATATCCTACGCCTGATTGTTCTCCGGTCATACCCCAACTGACTCTTATTTTCCAGTCGTTGATAAAGTCGAAGCTTTTCATGAAATCTTCTTTATTGATGCGCCAGGCAATAGATGCAGAAGGGAAGACTCCCCACATGCCATTTGAGGGAAACTTGGAAGATCCATCAGCGCGTACTGTTGCTGCAAGCAAATATTTATCGTCCCAACTCAAGTCTAATCTTCCGAAATGAGAGATCAGGGTACTTCCATAAGCATATCCGTTAGCACCGAATGAAGCGGCAGAACGAATATATGTGAATTGTTTAGTGGGAAAGTCCCACCCGCTGGAGATATTCCATGAACGGTTGTAATGTTCGTAAGATTGTCCTACCATTGCAGTTAATCCCAGCTTTTCTTTTATCATAGTTTTATATGTTAACGTATGTTGTAATACGTAGCGAATTGCAGTTGCACGTGATTCTCGGGTATAACCATCGTAAGACTCCATATTCGGAAAATCTGTTGTCCGATTATAAAAGTCGTTATTCGTATTGTATAGCAAACTTAGCTGTGGTTTATATATTAGGCCTTTTGCTAATTTCCAGTTCAGATAAGTAGATGCATTTGCCGAGTAAATCTTGTAATCGGAAGCAGATTCGTTTATCATGGCCTGGACATTGTGATATCGGAGGTCGATACCTCCTATCGCATACGAGCCATCTTTCTTGTAAGGTCGGTCATACGGACGTTGTGGAAATGATCGTAATATATATCCATAATTTCCGTTTTCACTCGGTACTCTGTTATTAATTGTGTGTCCGAGGCCTATTGTAACTCCAAAATTGACTTTGGAAGATATGATATGGTCTATATTTGAACGGAAGTTGATTCTTCTAAGTCGGTTTGTTTTTATGACACCTTCTTGGTCATAATAGGAAATATTTGAGTAAAACTTCGTATTTCTATTTCCTCCTCTCATGGATAGAGAGTAACGTTGAGTAATAGGTGTATCTTCCCTGAACGGGAGTTTTACCCAGTCATAATCTCCGGGATAATTAACTCCTCTCGGGTCTTTTAATAAAGGTTGATATCCAGCATCTCCTGGATTATAATTGTTATCCTTGTTATAATTATTATAAGCTTCGTTCATGACGGTCAGGTATAAATCTGTATCTGCCATTTCTGGTAGGTTATGTACTTGGCTAAATCCACAGGACATGTTCAGCGAGAAACTGGTGCGTCCACTCTGTCCTTTTTTTGTAGTAATGAGAATTACTCCGTTTGTCGCTCTTGAACCATATATAGAGGCCGCTGCGGCGTCTTTAAGGACATCTATAGATTCTATATCTGAAGGGTCTATCAGCGATAAAGGAGACTGATAAGAAGACCCGAATAATCCGGTTAATTCTGAACCGTCTTCAGTATCCATAGGTATGCCATCGATAACATATAAGGGGTCATTCCCTCCGTTAATAGATCCTACTCCTCTAATGCGTATTGTCCCTGCAGTTCCAGGATTTCCCGATACAGACTGTACTTGTACTCCGCTAAGTTTGCCTTGTAATAATTGGTCGAATGTGGCATACGAAACGGATAAGTCATCTTTTATTTTCAAAGAAGATATGGCTCCGGTGACATCTTTGCGCTGTTGTGTTGAATATCCTACAACAACAACTTCTTTCATGGATTGTTCCTTTTCTTCGAGAATGGCATTTATCTCTTTTTTATTTTTTATGTAATATTCTTTTGTCTCCATGCCGATATAGGAAAAAACCAAAGTATCTCGAGGTGCGGCTTTGATCCGATATTTACCGTTTATATCTGTAATTGTTTGAGTCGTTTTACTTTTTACAGAAACTGATACGCCGATAAGAATTTCACCTTTTGTATCTGTTACAGTTCCGGTAATTATTTTCTCAAGGCTTTGTGCCGGAAGTTTTCCGGCAGTAAATAGCCCGATGAGAATTGTAAGTGTTATTTGATATATTTTCATGATAAATTATAAATTTTTGTGGGATGAATCTTTACTGATACTTCACAAGCTGGATTACTGCAACTTTTTTGCGAGATTCTTTTTCGGAGATTTGTAACAGATATATTCCGGTATTAAGATGAGCCACATCGATTTTATTTTGTCCGGCTGAACAATTATTTGAGAATATTAATTTCCCATTGGTCGTGAAAATGTTAATAATATAGTCTTTATCATTGTCAAGACCGGTTAAATTAATTTCTTTATCGAAAGGATTTGGAAAACAGCTTATTGTCGCTTTTTGAGAAACAATGATTCCGGTAGGAGTCTTGTTTATGTTAATTTGGTTTGTTGCAATTTCTTTTGTTGCACAAGGTAAAGAAGTTTTCATGCGTACATATATTGTATGATTTCCCTCTTCCAGTTGGTAACCGGCCAATCTCAATATGTTGTTTGACGAGAAAACATCCAATGGGTATTCAAAATCGGGGTCATCTAATGCAAATTGAAATAGAGGATCTTCTCCACCTGTTACAGATTGAGCTTCGATAATGATGGCATCCCATTCATCCGATTCAGGAATATTGGATGTCAGCGATACAGATGGTTCTATTTCGTTTTCAACAGTGAATATGATATTTTCACTCATGTTATTCAATGTGTATGTTATTGTATGTTCGCCCAGTCCGGCTAAGGATGCGTTAAACGTTGATCCTGTAACTCCTTTTCCTGACCAACTGCCTCCTGCGGGTGTGGCAGATAGTGAGATAGTTGATTCTAAGCATACTTTTTGAGATTTGTGGTTGATTTGCGGTTTGTCGATATAGTCGACAACAATTGTAAATATATCTCCGGAAGTGAATTCGATACCTTCTGCTGTTATAGTCATGGCTTCGTCATCATACTGTACCGGTATGAATATTGTATTGGTTTCTGTTTTTTTTATCAAACCGACTTTAGGGTTTTCTGCCAATAATGTCGCTATTGTTGGCGAAACTTTGAATTGTAGGCTAATCGTATTGATCCCGGATAAATTGATTTTCCAATTTCGTTTTAAAACTGTACAGGCTATTTCTTTTTCGTCTTCATTAAAGGCTTGTATTTGTTCTGTAGTATTAAGAGCGTCAGATGTTGCTCCGACAAAAGCAAATTGTCCATCTTCTTGAAATTTGGCAGGAGATGAAAAAGAACTTCCGTTTGATATTGTCAATATACCTTCATCTTCAGTTAACCCGTAACCGATCCGTCCGGTCGATTTTATTTGAGAAAGTCCGGAAGCATCATCGCGTACAATGCCTGTAATATAATTATTATAAGAAGAATAGTCAGAAGTTTCTCCTGCCCACCAAATTTGCCCTGCACTACTTGAATAAGTGAATTTATAGTTTGGTGTAGTAGGTACTTTTGTTGGATTGGAAGAAGAGGATTTAATTAGAGTAATACCATATTTCGCAGCAAGATAAGACTCTATTTTGTATCTTTCTTCATCTGTAATAAGTCTGTCGAAAGCTATAATTTCAGCAATATCTCCTTCGAGCCATTTACCTATTTTAGTCGTTCCTGCAACACTAACTCCGGCATAGAAAATACCCTCTTTCGATGGGGAGGAAACGAATCTTGTCAGGACGCTGAACAGACCTCCGTCGAAAGTTACCATATCTCCTTTTGGGTTGCCAAAAGCTGCAAAACAAGAATGGAAGCCAGTGGCTTTACTTGTTATTGCTGTAGAACGTGTTCCCCAATAATTGTTGATTCCATCAGAAACTAACCATGTCGGAGTAGGATTAGACCCCATTTTGTAAGTTTGAAAAAAAACAAGGTCTTCTTTATTCCCGTAATCTGTTATACCTTTTTCCTGAATAGATAAAACTGTTGATTCCTCTTTATTTTCTGTAGTTAGATTTGCTGAATAAACTGCGAAAACTGATTGGTATTTTTTATTTTCTAATCCTTTTAATGCAATTTTCCCATTGAAGTAAACTGTTGGATTGAAATTGACGGTGCTGTTTTTCAGTGTTAATGTTTCGGAACCTCCTTCATCTTTTTGGAAAAGTTCGATTTCTTGCTTTTGGTCAGATAGATCTTCCCAGTACGGACTTGTCAATTTATTATCAGCATCTATGGTCACACCCTTATCTGCTCTAAGCCATAAAACCGATCCTGATACTCCTCCCGGTTTTATTTGTGCATTTGCAGCAAAAACCGTTTCAATACATAATAACGATAATAAAAACGCCTTTTTCATAATTGATTGTATTAATGGTTGATTTAGATATAATGGTTTTGAAATCTCTGGTTAATTATGTCAGGAGTTTGAATATTATTTTAAATTCTTGTTGCAAATAAAATGATAAAATTGTAAATTGCAAAATATTTACGAAATATTTTTTGTATATGCATGAGTATATTACAAAAATATTACAAAAGTGTTTCGATTCTATGATAGATGTGTTTTGCATATGTGTTTGTTGTCTATTTTTTTTATAATTATTTGTTTTACATTGTATTGTATTTGTGGTTAAAGGCTGGATATTGTAGGAATATAGGTGTGTATGATGATTTTTTTATTTTGAAAATATTTTTGTAACATATTGTTGTTTATAAAAATATTTATTTTATTTGCATCGTGAATATGTTAAATGTAAAATTAAGATAGCCGTGAAAAAAAATTACAAATGGATTATATTTCTTATTACGACATTGGGATATAGTCTTTTCTATGTGTGCCGTTTAAGTATCAATGTCGTAAAGAGGCCGATTGTGGATTCGGGTTATTTGAGTGAGACAGAGTTGGGTATTATCGGAGGATCTCTGTTCTTTTCGTACGCAGTAGGAAAATTTGTAAACGGTTTTTTTGCCGATCGTTTCAATATACGTTTTTTAATGTCCGGCGGGTTGCTGGTTGCTGCGCTCCTTAATCTGATATTGGGTATGCATGTATTGTTTGGCGTTTTTGTAGTGCTATGGGGGATTAACGGATGGGTACAGTCTCTTGGTGGGCCTTGTAGTGCTATTGCTCTTAATCGTTGGTTCGGGGATAAGCAGCGAGGTACAGTATATGGTTTTTGGAGTGCGAGCCATAATATAGGAGAGGCTTTTACTTTTATATTTATAGCATTTGTAGTCAGTATGACCGGTTGGCAGTTTGGTTTCTTAAGTGCCGGAATGTTGGGGATTATAGGTGCGGTTCTTATATTTATTTTCTTAAAACCTTTTCCGCATGATGCAATAGACGGGGACGTATTTGTTAACCGAAAGGAAATAGGGAAAAAGCAGCTTTCTGTTTTAAAGAGCGGTACTATTTGGCTGCTTGCTCTTTCAAGCGCTTTTATGTATATCAGCCGTTATGCAGTCAATAGTTGGGGAGTTTATTATTTCGAAGTAGAAAAACATTATTCTATTGTGGAGGCTAGTGGATTGATTTCGATAAGTTCTATATGTGGAATTATAGGTACGGTATTTTCGGGGTTGTTATCTGATAAACTTTTTAGAGGAAAGCGGTATATCCCGGCTTGTTTGGCAAGCTTTATGAATTTGATCGCTTTATATCTTTTTTTATATATTCCCGATGGTGGTAAGCTTATGGATATTGTAGCCATGGTTCTTTTCGGAATATCTATTGGTATTTTGATATGTTATTTGGGCGGACTTATGGCTATAGATTTGGCTCCAAAAGAGGCAACGGGTGCGGCTGTAGGTGTAATAGGAATAGCCAGCTATATGGCAGCAGGCATTCAGGATATTTTAAGTGGCTTTTTTATTGAGAGCAAAAAACAGATTATTGGAGGGGTAGAAATCATCGATTTTTCATTTATCCGTATGTTTTGGATACTGTCTGCAATGGTTTCATTACTCCTGTTAATATGTATATATTATAAACACCATAGAAGAGTTTAATTGTCATGAATGTGTTGGAAAAAATTAAAAATGGCCTTATCGTTTCTTGTCAGGCAGAAGAGGGTTCTCCGTTTAATACACCGAAAGGTGTAGGCGATTTTGCAAGGTGTGCCGAACTTGGCGGTGCTGTCGGAATTCGAAGTTGTGGTATTGAAAAGTGTCGTTATATAATGCAAAATACATCTTTACCTGTAATTTGTCTTACTAAATCGATATTTGAAGATGGATTTGTACGTATCACTGGCTCTTTTGCGGAAGTCGAGGCTTTGCTTAAAATAAATGCGACGTTTATAGCTGTGGATGGGACGTATAGAATAAGGGAGAAACAATATACGGGACCGGATTATATAAAAAAAATAAAAAAAATGTATCCCAAAATTCTGGTAATGGCAGATATTGCTACTTCTCAGGAGGCATTCGCCTGCTATGAAGCGGGAGCTGATTGTATATCGACGACACTGTGTGGTTATACGCCCGATACGGTTTTTGTTAATCAGGAGTATCCCTCTTTTTCGTTATTGGAAGAATGTATAAAGTTTGTTCCTCGGGATTTCCCGATTATGGCTGAGGGAAGATTTAATAAACCGGAATATGCTGCACAAGCTATAGAAAATGGGGCTTGGGCTGTCATTGTAGGAACATCTATTACTCGACCTCAAATAATAACGCGTTGGTATGTAAATGCAATTAAGAAAAAAGTTGGACAAATATGAAAATGAAAATATTTTTTGGAACAGATGGCTGGAGAGCTTTGAATGGCTCTCAAATAAATGAAGTTTCAGTTGCAGTAATAGCACAAGCTTTTAGTGATTATTTACTGGGAAAAAATCGAACACCAGTTGTGGCTGTCGGCTATGATAGCCGTGAAAATTCGGAGCTGTTTGCGAATATTTTTGCGCAAGTACTTTCGGGAAACATGATAAAAGTTTATCTGTCAGATAGGATTATCCCGACTCCTGTTTTATCTTATAAAGTATTAGAGTCTGGTTGTGATGCTGGAGTTATGATTACTGCATCTCATAATCCGAAAGAATATAACGGTATAAAATTCAAATCGGAGTATGGAGGTCCATTTTCTACTGAAGAGACGAAGATCGTCGAGTCATATCTCTATCGTTCAAAGATAAAGGAATCAAAAAAATTTGTCACCAAATGTGATTTTATCTATGGATATATCAGGCACACTGAAAGAATTATTAATTTTGATAAGATAAAAGAGTCGGGTCTTTGTTTGCTTATTGATAGTATGGGAGGATCGGGGCAAAGGCTTACAGAACAAATTTTAAAAAGGCATGGAATAGAGGCTGTTTCGATTTTTGCTGATCCTGTTTCCGATTTTTACGGTAGATCACCAGAACCCATAGAGAAGAATTTGAAACCGTTGTCTGAATCTTTAAAAAAAGGAAATTACTCATTTGGAGTAGCTACGGATGGTGATGCTGATAGAATTGGAGTTTGTCTTGATTCTGGAGATTGGCTGTCTGCACAGTATACGATTTTGTTGCTTGTTGATTATTTGAAGAATGTAAAAAAAGTTTCGGGAGGAATAATAAAAACATCTTCGGTATCTGACAAAGTTCGTATTTTATTTGAGAATGAGACTACTCCTATATATGAAGTGCAAGTTGGATTTAAATATATATGTGATGTTATGATTCGGCATGATATCGCTTTTGGAGGAGAAGAAAGTGGAGGTTTTGGTTATGGAGTACATATTCCTGAGAGGGATGGGATATTTTCTTCATTGCTTTTATTAGAGATGTTGGCAACATCTTCATGTAAAACATTATCTGAATATTTCAAGAGAAAATTGTCTACTCTCGGACAGATTTATTATAACCGTATGGATTTAGTATACAGATATGAAAATAAAAATGATCTGTTACCTCAACTATTTTTGAATTCACCGCGAATGATCAATGGATTTAGAGTGTTTGGTATACAATCATTTTGTAGTAGTAGAAATATTGTCAATGGTATTAAATTTTTGTTAGGTCCTTGTAGGTGGTTACTTATTCGAAGTTCTGAAACTGAGGATATCATTCGTTTCTATGCGGAAGGGCAATCTGAGAAAGAAACAGAAATGTTGTTGTCGTGTGGCCGGGAAATATTGGGAATATAACAAGACTTATGAGGTATTAAAAAAATAGGCGCTATTGTTTTTTTGAATTTATTTTCTCAAAAAATCTTTTTTTTTTGAGAAAATAATCTACGGTAATGTTCCGGTTAGTTTCAGGAAAGTTTTTAAGCAGGTTGGTTTTCGGTTGGGAGTTATAGCGTTTTTTCATTTTCCGGTAGTCTATATGAGCTTTCCATACGGCTTTTACGTTTTCCCACTCTCCCGATAAAAGGAATTTTCCCATTGCTGCCGTGTCCATAAGTCTGCGGATGAATAATAAAGATCTTCCTTCTTTGAGAGGAAGATTCTTATAAAGCATTAATAGATTATTCCTGAAATTGAGATATGTCTTTCGGGGGTTCGAGGCGTTTAGTGTTCCTCCTCCCAGATGGTAGACGGTACTTTGCGGGATAATTACAATTCGTTTGCCCATAAGATGCACTCTCCAGCAAAGGTCGATCTCTTCCATGTGTGCAAAGAAATCGGCATCGAGACCGCCGGCATTCAAGTATTCTGCCCTCCGGATAAATAAGCATGCCCCGGTAGCCCAAAATATATCGGTTATCGAATCATATTGTCCGTAATCTTTTTCTATCGTGTCGAATATCCTGCCCCGGCAGAAAGCGTAGCCATATCGGTCGAGAAATCCTCCGGCCGCACCGGCATATTCAAAATAATCTTTTTGTCGGTATGCTTTCAATTTTGGCTGGCAGGCAGCAACGTCTCTATTTTTGTCACAGTATTCGACAAGCGGTTCTATCCATGCAGGTGTGGCTTCCACGTCCGAGTTCAATAATACTACATATTCGTATTCGAGCGCTTTGATGGCTCTGTTATACCCTTCGGCATACCCGTAATTTTGCGGGAATGCCATGATTTTCACTTCGGGGTGATTTTTCTGTATCCATGCGATAGAATTATCGTCAGAACCGTTGTCTGCAATGATAATGTCAGCCAATTCGGGATTTGTATATCGGCATACGGACGGAAGAAACTTTTCCAGAAGAGCCAATCCGTTCCAATTCAATATGATGACTGCAACTTTTTTCAAAAGAGAAATTTTTTAAGTTTGATAAATCGGTTATCAGGAGCGTTTATGTTTCCAACGGTTATGAGTCCATAACCAATATTCCGGCGCACGAAGTATCGTTGTTTCCATCATTTCCATATATTTGTTCGTGATTTCGAACTCTTCGGTCTCTTTCGGATTTTTAGATATTTCCCGGATTGTTACGGAATAATATCCTCTTTTTATTTTTTCGACATCGAAATAAAAAACAGAGAAGCCGACTTTGTGGGCGATTTTTTCGACTCCGGTAAATACCGGAGTGTCGTGGTTCAAGAAATTTACCCAATGGTGTATATTTGCCGGAGAAGGAGTTTGGTCTGCCATAAATCCGGTGATAGACGGTCTGCCTGAGGATTTATAGCGTAAAATACTTCTTAGCGTGTCTTGTTTGGCAATACATTCGGAATGGTATCTTCCCCGAAGTTTGAGAAAGAAACGATCGAACCATTTGTTTTTCAGAGGACGATATATTTGTGCGAAAATTACGCTTCCATTACGCATCCAGAGAGTGACGGACGGAACAAATTCCCAGTTGCCGTAATGTCCGAGCAGCATCAGGCATGAACCTCCGTTATCGACAATTTCCTGTAATGCTTCTGTATTGTGGAATTTTACCCTTTTTCGAGTCTCTTTGTCGGAGATATGGAGTAATTTGATTGTTTCTACGATATAGTCGCAGAAGTGATGGTAAAAAGCTTTTTCCATCCGACGGATTTCTTTTTTGCTTTTTTCAGGAAATGAATCTTTCATATTTTGATATACCAGTTTTCTCCGGTAACGTACTATGTAGAACATCGGAAAAAATAGAATATCGGATAATATGTATAATATTTTCAGCGGTAACAGAGCATGTAGCCAAAAATAGAAATACAACGGAAAATAGAGGATATTTTCAGATGTTTCTTTTTTCATATCTACGGGTTTATTCGATAATTCGTGTTACGGTAAGAGCATCTCCTGTTTCATTGAAGTCTCCTAATAATATTTTGCATGTCGTGTTTACCCTGTTTTTCTCGTAAGGCATTTCGACTCGGATATAGTTGTCTGTGAATCCGTGCATGGGCGCTCCTTTTTTGGGGTGCTCGAATAAAACAGGTCTCGTTTTTCCTATTTGGGATGAATAGAATTCGTGTGTCTTTTTTTCGGAGATCTCAAGCATCTTTTTACATCGTTCGTGTTTTTCTTGGGGATTTACTACATGATCGATTTTAAGAGCTTGTGTATTGGGTCGTTCTGAGTAAGTAAATACGTGCAACTGAGAAATATCGAGCCCATAAACAAATCGAACAGCATCGTTGAAGAATTGTTCGGTTTCACCTCTCACTCCGACAATGAGATCGACTCCTATAAATGCATCGGGCATTACAGATTTGATTTTTTGTATCTTGCTCTTGAAGAGTGCGGTATCATATCGGCGATGCATCAGTTTAAGTACCTCGTCGCTTCCCGATTGCAACGGTATATGGAAGTGAGGAGCGAAACGGCGGGACGTTGCAACATAATTGATGATCTCATCGGTAAGTAAATTAGGTTCTATGGAAGAAATCCGGTAACGTTCTATACCTTCTACCCGATCTAAAGCTTTTACCAGATCGAAAAATGATTCTCCGGTCGATTTTCCGAAGTCCCCTATGTTTACTCCGGTAAGAACGATCTCTTTTCCGCCTGATGCTGCGACAGTTTCAGCTTGCTTTACCATTTCTGCGATCGATCCGTTTCTACTTCTGCCTCTTGCAAAAGGAATAGTGCAATAAGTGCAGTAATAGTCGCAACCGTCCTGTACTTTCAAGAAATAGCGGGTTCGGTCTCCTCGAGAACAGGAGGGACTGAAAGTCCGTATGTCCTGACTTTGCGTGGTGATGATCGTTCCGTTACCCTTTTGTTTATGCAGATCATCCAGATAATCTAATATATTTAGTTTTTGTTCTGCTCCGAGAACTAAATCTACATCGGGAATATGTGCTATTTCTTCGGGCTTCAGTTGGGCATAACATCCGGTCACTACTATAAATGCCCCTGGATTTTGTCGGGCGATTTTTCGAATGGTTTGCCGGCATTTTTTGTCGGCTAATTCTGTTACCGAACAGGTGTTGATAATACAGATGTCAGCTTTTTCTCCGTTTCTGGCTTTGCGGATTCCCTGTTCTTCCAGAATCTTTCCAATCGCGGAAGTTTCAGCAAAATTGAGTTTACACCCTAATGTATAATAAACTGCTGTTTTATTTTCAAAAATTGTATGATCGACCATTAATGAGACTGTAATTCATATTAAAAACGAAACAAAGTTAGTCATTTTAAGGCAAAAAGCGTCGGTGCTGTAACATTCCTTAGCTATATTATAGGGAGAATACCAACTATTCATTATAAATTTGCAGTTCGACATAACTTAATTTGCCATGATCGAGGAAAATTTTATCAAAATCTATGAGAAAAGTTTTAAGGAAAATTGGGATCTGCCTGCATTGACCGATTATAATACGAGAGAAACTTTTACTTATGGAGAAGTTGCAGAGCAAATAGCCCGTTTGCATCTGTTATTTAAATATTGTCAGATTAGGCGTGGGGACAAGATTGCTCTTGTCGGCCGTAATACTCCCCGATGGTGTATAGCTTTTATGGCTGCGGTTTCTTATGGAGCGATTATCGTTCCGATATTGCAGGATTTTAATGCAAATGATGTTCAGCATATTGTTAATCATTCAGATTCTGTTTTGCTTTTTGCCGGAGATTTGATTTGGGAAAATCTCGAAGTGGATAAACTGAGCCAATTACGCGCGACTATTTCTTTGGTGGATTATACTTGTCTTGATCAGCGGGACGGAGAATGTATTACTCAATGTTTGGGTGATATGGATAAGTTGTTTAAAAAAGCATATCCTAAGGGTTTTACGAGAGACGATGTCCGTTTTGCCGAATTAACTAATGACAAGGTAATCTTGATTAATTATACTTCGGGAACGACCGGTTTTAGTAAAGGGGTAATGCTTACGGGAAATAATCTCGGAGGAAATGTGTGTTTCGGAATATCTTCGAAACTTCATTTTTCAGGAAGTAAATGTCTTTCATTTTTACCTTTGGCACATGCTTACGGATGTGCATTTGATTTGTTAGTACCTTTGGCTGTCGGCACGCACATTACGTTATTGGGGAAAATTCCTTCGCCTAAAATATTGTTGAAAGCATTGGAAGAGGTAAAGCCTAATCTTATTATTTGCGTGCCTCTGATATTAGAAAAGATATATCGGAAGCAGATATTGCCGATGTTGAATAAACGTCCGTTGAAATGGGCTCTTAATGTTCCGTTGCTCGACTCCCGTATTTATGGGCAGGTACGAAAAAAACTGGTGGATGCTTTCGGTGGACGTTTTGAGCAGGTAATTGTCGGAGGCGCTCCTTTAAATGCCGAAGTTGAGGCTTTTTTGCATCGTATTAAATTTCCGTTTACTGTCGGTTATGGAATGACAGAATGCGGTCCTTTGATCAGTTATACTCACCATTCTGAATTTATACCACGTTCTTCTGGACGAATTCTTGAAGGATATATGCAAGTGAAGATCGACTCTTCTGATCCCGAGCTGATTCCGGGAGAAATTTGTGTACGAGGTGAGAACGTAATGGCCGGTTATTATAAAAATCAGGAAGCGACCGAAAAGGTGATCGATAAGGATGGTTGGTTGCATACCGGCGATATGGGTACGGTGAATAACGATGATACCATATTTATAAAGGGTCGTTACAAAACAATGATTTTGGGGGCGAGCGGGCAAAATATCTATCCGGAGGAGATCGAGTCGAAATTGAATAATATGCCGTTTATAATGGAAAGCCTTGTTATTGAAAAGGATGGACGTTTGGTCGCTTTGGTATATCCTGACTATGAGGCTGTTGATGATTATGGAATTGCGAATGAAGATTTGCCGGTAGCAATGGAGGAAATTCGGAAAAATTTAAATAAGGAGGTTGCTCCTTATGAACAAATCGCTAAAATTCATCTTTATCCGACTGAATTTGAGAAAACTCCGAAACGGAGTATAAAACGGTATCTTTATACAAATTTTTCTCCGATATAGCATTTCTGAAGAAAAAAGTTGACTTTTTTGAAAAAAAATGAGTTCAGGTGATACAACATTAGAAAATAATCTATACCTTTGAACCGTTTTTGAAGCAATAATTTATTGTTTTATATTTAATTTAAAGAAAATGAAAAAGTTAGTCTTGTTCTTCGCTGTTGCATTTGCAATGTCATTTGCAGCTTGTTCTTCTAAAACTACTAGCGACGCTACTAGCGCTGATTCAACTATGGTTGATTCTATTTCTGTAGTAGAAGAAACTGTAATCGTTGATTCTGTAGCTGCTGACTCAGCTGCTATCGTTGATTCAGCTGCAGTTGTTGCTGAATAATTTAGCGATAAGAACAAAAAGGAGTAATAGAGTGGTTCTGAGAAGAGCTGCTCTATTTTTTTTATATTTTTGCAGTAGAAAAAGTGTGGATGTTATTGGAAATTTAATATTGTAATGATATGAAAAAGATAATATTACTTTTAGTTCTTTTACTCTTTTGTTTTTCTTTACCTGCTAAAAAGTTAGAACCGGTTCGTACGAGTGTTGGCAAGTTGAATGTATCCGTTGATCCAAGGACTGAGTTGTTAGGGGTGATACAGATTATGGCCGATTATCCACTCGTAACTAAAAATTCGCCTTATAGTAATGAGGTAAAAGCATATTTTGAGCCTATGAAAGATTCGAAGGCTGTTGAAGTGACGAGAATGCTTTTACAAGAGTATGGTTTTAGTTATGATGCTCCTGTGGATTTTATATTGCGATTGTCCCAACCTCTTCAATTAAAAAGAATCGTACCTTATTCTGAGGATGTGAAAAATCGTGCTGGAGGAGAAGCCAATCTTTCTGTATATAGAGATGCGATTCGCGATTTTGCAAAAAAATCTGGATTTGAACATTTTTATGTATCTAAGAAAGAGTTTTATGAGCGTATTCTTGCATCAGTTCGTGAAATGTTTCAAGGTCGGGACTTAGTCAAAACAGTAGAAGAGTATTATAAAGATAGTTGCAATAGTTATAATATGATTATATGCCCTCTTAACGGGAACAATAATTATGGTCTGAGATTTAAATCGAGTAATGACAAATATGATCTTTATCCTGTGATATGTGGGGAGGGGAAGTATAGAGAACGATTTTTTGATAATGTTATTTTGCATGAATTTAATCATTCGTTTGTTAACCCATTAACAGAAAAATATAGAGATAAGGTTGAGTTAAGTAAAAAACTTTTTGAGCCGATAAGAGAATTTATGACTTCTAAGGCGTATGGTGAGTGGAAAATAACGTTAGATGAACATATTGTAAGAGCTGTTACGGCAAGAATGATGGAAATGTTGTTCGGTAAGCAAGTCGGAGCGGAATGGGTAATTTATGAAAAAAAACAAGGCTTTGTATATATTGAGCCGATTATTGAAAGTTTAAAACGGTTTGAAAGTCTCCGAGATTCTGATGGTGTAACATTTGCTGAATATTTTCCAAACCTATTGTCGATGTTGGCCGATTTGAATCCTGTTAATAATTTTGATACTGCTGCTTTTAACGGCATTATAGATCGTGTTTTTAATACCGGAAAAATCGCAGTTGTCTATCCTACGGCAGATTGCAATCAAGAGCTTATATATAAAATAAAACAATATACAGCTTATGTCGCTGATTTTATAAAGCAAAAAAGTACAATAAAAGAATGTGTCGTGATATCTGATAGTGTGGCTTTGAGTAAACCTTTGGATGAATACGGAATATTATGTTATGGAACGATAGAGAGTAACTTGTTTTTGTCTCATTACAAAGAGACTTTTCCGTTTCAGATTAAAAATGGCGAACTTTTTGCTGATAAGAAATATAATGATCCGAGTCTAAGATTTATTACTTGCTTACCAAATCCGCAAAACAATAAAAATGGAATGATTGTATATACGGCTTTTAAGAATGATAATATTCTTGATATAAACAGTTATTCCCATGGAAGTTATAGCTATCATATTTTTAGCGGTAATCGGACGGTGTTGTCTGAAGGTTTTTATGACACAAAATCTGTTCCGTGGAAGTTTATTAAATAAAAGGTACTATCTATAAGTCTATGCTCGATTAAGATTAATTGGGGATAAAAGTTTAATAAAGAATATATTATTAAAATGGTAAAGAGGGGCGAAATTAAATTGCCCCTCTTTACTTATTTGTAATTTTTTATTTTTTTAAGGAACTTGATGTTCATAACCGAGAACGTCTATCAGCTTGAGATCGAAAATCAAGGTGGAATAAGGCAATATGACTGAAGAAGACATTTCTGCTCCATATCCTAAGTTTTGAGGAATAATTACCTGACAACTGTCACCGGGTTGCATACTTGTGAGAGCAATCTGAAATCCTTGTATGAATTGATCTACTCTTCCGGTGGTTGCACTGTCGGTATAAAGATAAGTCGAGTCGAAAGCTGTGCCGTTATACAGCATTCCTTTATACATGAATTTTACAGTGCTGTTGTTTAGCGGAGCAGGTTTTGTTCCATCACCTTTTTTGTATGTTTTCATCAGAATAAAACTTCCCGGATCCCAAACCGGATAAATTTCTGTGTAAACCGGAAATCCGTTTTCATCCGTTTCTGCCCTTTTCTGATTGAAGTAGGCCGCATTTTCATTTCTCCATTTCTGATATTGTGTCCATGTGTCTTCTTTATCGTCTTTACAAGACATTATGAAAACAATAGTCAGTAATACTATAATTCCCGGAAATTTTTTCATTGTTTTTATTCCTTTTTATTCATCAATTAAAATTTTACTTCCGGTGCTTTTTCAGCTCCGGCTTCGGCTGTAAATTGAGGTTTTTTGTCAAATCCGCCTATTCCGGCTATAATGCTCGCAGGAAAACGACGTATCATGGCGTTGTAGTCCCGTACCATGTCTGTATATCTTGTCCGTTCGGTAGAAATGCGGTTTTCTGTCCCTTCAAGTTGTGCTTGTAGTTCCAGAAAGTTTTGGTTTGCTTTCAGGTCGGGATAATTCTCCGTTACCATTAACAGCCGCCCTAAAGCTTGGCTCAGTTCACCTTGGGCAGCCTGATATTTTTGCAAAGAAACTTCGTTTAGGTTGTCGGGGCTGATTGTAACCTGTGTGGCTTTAGCCCGGGCATTTACCACAGCGTCGAGAGTCTCTTTCTCGTGAGAAGCATACCCTTTGACTGTATTTACGAGATTCGGGATCAGATCTGCCCGGCGCTGGTACTGATTTTCTACTTTTGCCCATTGAGACATTACGGCTTCATCGGCATTTACCATTTTGTTGTTTATCGATATTCCGTAGCCGATAATGATTACCAGCAAGGCAAGGATACTTATTAAGACGATAAGAGATTTTTTCATATATCCGTTATTTATTTTTCAACGATTTTTTTTAACAGAGACTTTAAACTAACCTGTTCTCCGATGATTTGTGCCAATTGATCGATAGGGACACGCTGCTGCTCCATCGTATCGCGATGACGGATCGTGACCATGTTGTCCTGAAGAGAATCATGATCTACGGTGACGCAGAACGGAGTTCCGATTGCATCTTGACGTCGATATCTTTTTCCGATAGAATCTTTTTCGTCGTATTGGCATTTGAAATCGAATTTCAGTGTATCAATGATTTCCCGAGCTTTTTCAGGCAGTCCGTCTTTCTTTACTAAAGGTAAGACTGCGAGTTTTACCGGAGCTAAAGGTGCAGGTAATTTCAATACTACACGAGACTCTCCGTTTTCGAGTTTTTCTTCGCAATAAGCTGCAGCCATGATACTGAGGAACATGCGGTCTACACCGATGGATGTTTCGATAACATAAGGAGTGTAAGACTCGTTCAGTTCGGGATCAAAATATTGGAGTTTTTTCCCTGAATATTTTTCATGACTTCCCAAATCGAAATTGGTACGGGAGTGGATACCTTCGACTTCCTTGAATCCGAAAGGCATTTCGAATTCGATGTCGGTAGCGGCGTTTGCATAGTGTGCCAGCTTGTCATGATCATGGAATCGGTATTTATGGTCTCCTAATCCCAAAGCTTTGTGCCATTTGAGTCGTATTTCTTTCCATGTTTTAAACCATTCGAGCTCTTGTCCCGGGCGTACAAAAAATTGCATTTCCATTTGTTCGAATTCACGCATGCGGAATATAAATTGCCGAGCTACTATTTCATTGCGGAATGCTTTTCCTATTTGAGCGATTCCGAAAGGAATGCGCATACGGCCTGTTTTTTGTACGTTCAGGTAGTTTACGAATATCCCTTGAGCAGTTTCGGGACGCAAATATACCTTCATTGCTCCATCGGAAGTAGATCCCATTTCTGTGGAGAACATCAGATTGAACTGACGTACATCCGTCCAGTTTTTTGTTCCGCTGATCGGGCAAACGATTTCATAGTCGAGGATGATCTGGCGCAACTCTTCGAGGTTGTTGCCATTCATTGCTTTGGCGAAACGACTGTGCAATTCTTCTCGTTTTGCTACATGCTCTTGTACACGGGGATTGGTTTGTCTGAACAACGCTTCATCAAACGATTCTCCGAACCGTTTCGCCGCTTTTTCAACCTCTTTTTCGATCTTCTCGTCCATTTTTGCCAACTGGTCTTCGATCAGGACGTCTGCGCGATAACGTTTTTTAGAGTCTTTGTTGTCTATCAGTGGGTCGTTGAATGCATCTACGTGTCCTGATGCTTTCCAGATTGTCGGATGCATGAAAATAGCAGAGTCGATACCGACGATATTTTCGTGGAGCAATACCATACTGTCCCACCAATATTTTTTTATATTGTTTTTCAGTTCTACACCCATTTGTCCGTAGTCATAGACTGCAGCGAGTCCGTCATAAATTTCGCTGGACGGGAAAACAAAACCGTATTCTTTACAGTGCGATACCAGTTTTTTAAAAACGTCTTCTTGTTGTGCCATATCTTTAGTTATGTTTTATATCTTTATGTCGGTTTACTTAAAAAAAGATTGTTTATAACCTCGATTCTGAGGCTAATAAAGCGCAAAGTAAATGATTTTTTTCGATTTAATTTGTATTTTTGCATGAGCATGTCGTTATTAAGCTGATAAAAATGTTAAAACCGCAGATTTTGAAACTTCAGGGAAATTGACGATATGATTCGAGCGTTAAAAACACAGATATTTTAGATTCATGAGTGAAGAAGATAAAGAGCTGATTTCTGCTGATGATCAATTTGATGCGTCAAGCAACGATGTGGCGGAAGAGAATAGCCATTCGTCTTATAAAGTGCCGGGAGGCGATAAGCCGGATTTTAAATATCAATTGACGGGAATGTACCAAAGCTGGTTTCTGGATTATGCTTCGTATGTAATCCTCGAACGGGCAGTTCCTCATTTGGAGGACGGTTTAAAACCGGTACAGAGACGTATTCTTCACTCAATGAAACGATTGGATGACGGGCGTTATAATAAAGTTGCGAATATTGTCGGACATACAATGCAGTTCCATCCTCACGGAGATGCTTCTATCGGGGATGCTTTGGTGCAATTGGGGCAGAAAGACCTGTTGATCGACTGTCAGGGAAATTGGGGGAATATATTGACAGGAGATAGTGCTGCAGCTCCTCGTTATATCGAGGCGCGGTTATCGAAATTTGCTCTCGATGTCGTGTTTAATCCCAAAACTACGCAATGGAAGCCCTCGTATGACGGGCGGAATAAAGAACCTATAACGCTTCCGGTTAAATTTCCGTTATTATTGGCTCAAGGAGTCGAAGGGATTGCGGTAGGATTGTCATCAAAGATATTGCCTCATAATTTTAATGAGATATTGGATGCTGCAATAGCTTATCTGAGGAATGAACCTTTTGAACTGTTCCCGGATTTTCAGACGGGCGGATTTATCGATGTGACCCGTTATAATGACGGAGAGCGTGGCGGTTCTGTAAAAGTTCGGGCTAAAGTCGAGAAACGGGATAACCGGACTTTGGCAATTACCGAAATCCCTTACGGAAAAACGACGTCGACATTGATTGATTCTATCCTGAAAGCTTTGGAAAAGGGTAAAATAAAAATCCGCAAAGTAGATGATAATACGGCTCAGCATGCTGAAATATTGGTGCATTTGATCCCGGGTACTTCTTCTGATAAGGCTATCGACGCGCTATATGCGTTTACCGATTGTGAAGTAAGTATTTCTCCGAATTGTTGTGTGATTTGTGACAGTAAGCCTCATTTTTTGACGGTGAGCGATGTCCTTCGGCGCAGCGTCGATAATACGGTGCGGTTGCTGGGGGAAGAGTTGAGCATTCAAAAACACGAGTTGGAAGAGACTCTTCATTTTGCTTCGTTGGAAAAGATATTTATCGAAGAGCGGATTTATAAAGATAAAGCTTTTGAGGACAGTACCTCTATGGATATTGCCGTGGCGCATATCGATAAAAGAATAGAGCCTTTTAAACCTTCGTTTGTCAGAGAAGTAACTCGGGAAGATATTTTAAAGCTTATGGAGATAAAAATGGGACGTATCCTTAAATTTAACTCCGAGAAAGCTGAAGAGCAGATTGCTGCGATAAAGACGGATATCGAAGAGATAGAGAATCATTTGGCTCATATCGTAGATTATACGATTCGCTGGTATGAAGCATTGAAGAGTAAATATGGAAAGAATTATCCTCGGCGGACGGTAATCCGGAGTTTCGATACGATCGAGGCTACTAAGGTGGTCGAAGCAAATGAAAAATTGTATATCAACCGCGAGGAAGGTTTTATGGGAACCGGCCTTAAGAAAGACGAGTTTATTTGTAATTGTTCGGATATAGATGATATAATTATCTTTTATAAAGACGGCAAGTATAAGGTCGTTCGGGTAAGCGAGAAAATGTTTATCGGAAAAAATGTGTTGTATATCAATGTATTCAAGAAAAACGATACCCGAACCATCTATAATGTCATATATCGTGACGGGAAAGACGGTCTTCATTATATCAAGCGTTTTGCCGTGACCGGTGTGACTCGTGACAAAGAGTATGATTTGACCCAAGGAAAACCGGGATCTCGGGTTGTTTGGTTTACTGCAAATCCGAATGGTGAAGCTGAAATATTGAAAATTACATTTAAACCCAAACCTCGACTTAAGTGTCTGTTCATCGATAAAGATTTTAGCGACATTGCGATCAAAGGGCGGCAGTCTATGGGGAATATCGTAACTAAAAATGAGATACATAAAATCTCCTTGAAAGAAAAAGGCGGTTCTACGTTAGGAGGACGGCAGGTTTGGTTCGATCGGGATATTTTGCGTCTTAATTATGATGGGCGGGGAGAGTATCTGGGTGAATTTCACGGGAACGACCAGATTCTTGTGATTATGAAGAACGGAGATTTTTGTACCACTTCTTTTGATGCGACTAACCATTATGAAGCGGATATTATGATTATAGAGAAGTATGATTCCGGTAAGACATGGACTGCGGCTTTAAATGATGCAGATCAAGGATATCCTTATTTGAAACGATTCAAGTTAGAGCCGACTCAAAAGAAGCAAAATTTTTTGGGTGAGAATCCTAAATCATCTTTGATTTTACTTACCGATGAATCGTTCCCTCGTTTTGAAGTGGTGTTCGGAGGAAATGATGCTTTCCGAGATCCGTTGATAATCGATGCGGAGGAGTTTATCGGTGTGAAAAGCTTTAAGGCAAAAGGTAAGCGTATATCTACCTATACGGTAGAGACAATCAATGAATTAGAACCTTTGCGTAAGGAGATTCCGCAGCCGGAAGTTCCGGAAGCCGAGTTACCGGATGATACGGATACGGTTACGGGTTCTCAGAGTGAAGGAAATAGCGATATATTGGATGAAATTACCGGTCAAATGAAATTATTTTAAGAATGGGAATCCGGCAGTACCGAGGAATGTTTGTTTTAATGATATTTTTTCTATTCGGAGAAAATATCATGCAGGCTGTTGAAAGAGATAACGATTCGGTGAAGATTGTTCGTCCGGTTGTGGCCTCGACCTATTTCTCTGTCGGAAATAATCAGGTTTACGACACTTACTTGTCGATCAATCGGTATAGCGGTCTTGATGTGGGTATCGGACACGAAAGAATGAGAGTAGCTCCTTTCGGTGCCGGGCGATTGGCTGCACGGCATCTTTTCGAAGTCGATTTTTCAACTACTCGGAATCGTCCCGGAAACGGCATGATGATTACTGGTATGTTTGATTATTCTTTCGGGTTGTATCGGATTTTCCGTTTGCCTTGTAAATTAAAATTGTTGGGAGGCGGGGAGTTGAGTACAAATGTCGGCGGAATATATAATCTCAGAAATTCTAATAATCCGGCGGCGGCAAAGGCTTCGGTCAATGCAGGAGTTTCCGGTATGGCCGTTTATACGTGGCGTGTATCCGGTTATCCGATTACGCTCCGTTATTCAATGTCTTTACCTTTTATAGGAACATTTTTTTGTCCCGGGTACGGACAAACTTATTATGAGATGTTCAGTCTCGGGAATACGAAGGGTATTGTCCATTTCGGCTCTTTTCATAATCAGTTCGATATGAGTAATATGTTTACCGTCGATTTTCCGGTAGGAAGAAGTGCCGTGCGCATCGGGTATAAAAACCGGCTGCGATCTACACACCAGAATCATTTGGTTTATAAAATGTACACACATGTATTTACTGTCGGAATCGCAACGGAGTTTGTAACACGTAGTCAGCGTAGAAAAGTGATGTCGGCAGCTTCTTCGATTTCTGCATTTTATTGATATGGTATACTATGATAGTCAAAGGGCGGATACTTTTTAAATATATTCTCGAATGTCGGGATATGGCGGAATATTTTTCCTCTAATGTGTTTTTGCGAGGTAAAGTTTGTAAAATGCTTAACCGGATTTTTATGGTTTGTTCGTTCGGGATGTTGTTTCTTTTTTCTTCTTGTATTCCCGAATCGGATTTTACAGATGATCCGGAAGGTAATTTTGAGGCTTTGTGGTCTATTATGGACGAAAGATATTGTTTTTTCGATTATAAAAATATAGACTGGAATGAAGTTCATCAACGTTATCGGTCGCGAATTGCACAGAATATGACAGATGAGGAGTTGTTCGGTGTATTGGCGGATATGCTGGCGGAGTTGCAAGACGGGCATGTGAACCTATCCTCTTCGTTCGATATGGCCCGGTATTGGAAATGGTTCGAAGACTATCCGGTAAACTTTAGTGAAGAGATTGTCAATAAATATTATTTGCAGCAGCCCGATTATCAAATAGCCGGAGGTATGAAATATCGTATTTTAGCAAATACGAACATCGGATATATATATTATGCGAGTTTTTCTTCAGGTGTGGGAGAGAGTAATCTGGATCAGATACTTGCTGCGTTTTCGTCTTGTGACGGGATTATTATCGATGTGAGAGACAATAGCGGAGGAATCCTGACGACAGTAAATCGTATAGCCTCTCGTTTTATTACAGAAGATCGGATTTGCGGCTATATTCGACATAAAACCGGTCCGGCTCATGATGCCTTCTCCGATTTTCATGAAATCAGGTTAGAAACAGCTCCTTCTGATCGGATACATTATCTGAAGCCCGTTGCCGTACTGACAAATCGCCGTTGTTATAGTGCAACGAATAATTTTGTATCGGTAATGAAAGAGTTGCCGCAAGTAAAAATTATAGGAGATTATACCGGAGGTGGAAGCGGTCTTCCTGTATCTTCTGAATTGCCGAACGGCTGGTCGGTGCGTTTTTCCGCTTCTCCCATTTATAATGTTAATAAAGAACACACTGAATTTGGGATTGCTCCCGATATTTTTGTGAATATGGCAGATACTCCAGATCGGGATGCGATCATAGAACGTGCGAAGGAATGGATTATGTCTGGAGGTAAATGAGGAAAAAAAGCGAATAATGTTTGCAAATTCATAAACTTCGATTACCTTTGCAAAGCAAAACGCGGATGTGGCGTAATTGGTAGCCGCGCTAGACTTAGGATCTAGTGGCGAAAGCCGTGGGGGTTCGAGTCCCTTCATCCGCACAAAGCCTGTAGAAAATATTCTGCAGGCTTTTGTTTTTTTAGTTAGTCCGGGCCGGCTAAGCTTTAAAAAGAAATTTTGGGTATTTAGCGTCTGTTTAAATTTTCCAATAAAAAATACTATCAGCTCATTTTGCGTTTTCTTCCAATCTTTTTCCCCGTTTTCCCTCGTCAGATAGCCCGCTATCATCCTCCTAAAAACAGAAAAACATACTCGGAAGAAATTCTTAAAACCTGACCCGGGCAAAATTTAAACAGGCTTTTATTCCCTGAATATTTGTGCTCTATTAATCTCTCTTTCGGGGGTATGTTTTCCAATTTCTGTATACCTACATGCTTGTTCGCTTTTTATCGGATGAAAAACACTTTCGAAAAATCATTCTTAAAAAATCCCTATACAGAATTTGAACAGCTTCTAATATGGCAGAATAGCACAATATTAACCTAATGCATACAAATGTTTGTTAAGGTAGAGATAATTTCTATCTTTGTTGTAAAAAAGAGGAGATGTAGGTTTGCCTCGTCGCAATCTAAGCTATTTTTTTTGCGGTTTTGATTGCGATCATGGAAAATATAGATAGTTGATCGTGTCGTTGAGTAAGTATGTTTATACTGATGCTGTTATTGGAAATAAGATCACATTCATATTTTTTTGAATGCTAAATCGGGTTTTATGATAAATTCTAAATTTTCCTATTTATTGCGAAATGGGAAAAATCCCAAATTTGTGTATTATGGGGTTAATTATCTGAGGTTGATAATTCCTAAGTTCTTTTTTCGAATTCGGTTGAAAAAGGAGCTGGAAAAATTAAATAAATCGACAGATAAAGACTATATTATGCAGCGTGTAAACTATTATAATCAACTTGATAGAGATTCCTTATCTTTATCTGCGGCTTATGATAGTTGGAGGGATGAACTTATACCCTTGAGGAGGCAGCCGATGTGTAAACAGAAGGTTTATTTTTTCGATACTTTCGAATATACTCGTTGGTTTCCTCAATCTTTGAAGTGGAAGTTATGCCCGGGTGACTTGGTTTCTGTTCCGAACATTCCGTCTATTGTTAAAAGCCGGCCTCTTGTAGCGGGTAATGAGAATTCGGTTATCATGAAATTGGATAAAGTTCGCCATTTTATTTTTATCAAAGACGAAAAAAGCTTTGTAGAAAAGAAAAATATGGTGGTTTTTCGTGGAAAAATCGGAGTACCCGGGACAAATGGGTTTAAAGAAAATCGTTATCGATTTCTTGAAAAATATTGGGGACACCCTATGTGCAATCTGGGGGAGATCAAAGGGCGGCATCCGAATAAGCAGTGGATAGTGGAAAAAATGACATTGCGACAACACCTTGATTATAAATTTATCTTGTCTTTGGAGGGGAATGATGTAGCAAGTAATTTGAAATGGGTGATGTCGTCTAATTCATTGGCCGTTATGCCCCGACCTACATGTGAGACATGGTTTATGGAAGGGAGACTCATCCCGAATTATCATTATGTAGAGATCAAGCCTGATTTTTCGGATTTGGAAGAGCGGCTTAATTACTATATTGCACATCCTCAAGAAGCAGAAGAGATCATTAGACATGCACATGAATATGTAGAGCAGTTTAAAGATCCGGAAAGAGAAAGACTTGTTTCTTTGTTTGTTTTGAAAAAATATTTTGAAGAAACCAATTCGGTGACATTTTGAAAATAATCGGAAAATTTTGTTTAAGAGGGCTTTGGGACAGGCTCTGAGTATTTGGTTATAGAATAGGGGCGTTTTGTCTTTTATTTGTTTTTTTGTATCGTCGAATGAGGGGGCGTATAATGAAAACCCCTATTAAGATCCCTGCGAAAGCGCCCACCGTGTTTGCTAAAAAGTCGAACCAGTCGGCTGTTCGGTATTCAGTAAAGTATTTTTGGAATAGTTCCATCAGACCACCCCATAAAACGGCAAGTATCCATCCCGATAGCAGTATAGATCCGTCATAGCGTGAAAGCCAACTGGAACGATACACGTCGAAGCAAAAAACGGAAACTAATCCCATATACATTGTAAAATGAACTATTTTGTCTAAATTCTGTATGTTGGGTACATTATATGGAGAGGTAACATGAGAAAGAGAAAGATATAATATAGTGATACCTACCAGCATTGTAGGAATAAACCTCGATAAAAACCGTATTACTTTCATAATTGTTATATTGATTAAGTGTCTGTCTAAATTTTCCGATAAGGAAATATTGTCAGGTCATCTTCGTGTTTTTTTTGATCTGTTTTCTCGTTTTCACTTGTCAGATAGCTCGCTATCATTTGCGTAAGAACAGAAATTCCCGGAAAGAACTTTTTTAGCCTGAACCGATCAAAATTTAGACAAACTCTGATGTTGCAAAGATAGTATATTTTATATGGCGAATTTTGTTTTTTACGCACTTTAGCTTCTTTTTTACTTCTTATTTATTCTGATTTGTTGCAAGAATTAATTTTTATGGGGTTAAATGTGATAAAAAGATATATAAATGTTATTTTTGTATTAATGTAATTTAAACTGGGAGTTTATGGCAAAACGAGCGACATTTGTTACAAAATTGGGTGTTATTGCTGCTACTGTGGGATCTTCTGTCGGATTGGGAAATATTTGGAGGTTTCCTTACGAAACCGGGCAAAACGGGGGTGCTGCATTTCTGTTGGTGTATATTCTTTGTGTATTGTTTTTAGGATTGCCTGTCATGCTTGCCGAGTTTGTCGTAGGACGTAGTGCCAAGGCAAATGTGAACCGTTCGTTCTTGAAATTAGCTCCCGGAACACATTGGAATATCATCGGGTATATGGGGGTATTTGCTCCGGTGTTTATTATGGGTTTTTATTCTGTGATTGCCGGATGGACATTAGATTATGTTTATCAGGCGGCTACTTTCGGGATGAGTCAGAAAAGCCCCGAATATTTTGCTACTGCTTTTACCGAATTTACGGCATCGCCTATTCGTCCGTTATTTTGGATATTTCTATTTCTCGGGATGAATTATTTTATTGTTTCAAGAGGGGTCAGTGACGGGATAGAGCGTGCTTCTAATATTTTAATGCCATTACTTTTTGTAATATTGATAGCTTTTTGCGTACGGTCGCTCTTCTTGCCCGGAGCAAAGGAAGGGCTTTCTTTCTTGTTTTATCCGGATTTTTCGAAGATCGATTCAGGAGTAGTGTTACGGGCTATGGGGCAGGCATTTTTTTCATTGAGTTTAGGAATGGGCACGCTGATAACGTATGCTTCATATTTTTCCGATAAAACTTCGTTGCCTAAGACAGCGGTTACGGTAGCTTCTTTAGATACTTTTGTCGCTGTATTGGCCGGAGTCATTATTTTCCCGGCGGTGTTTTCTTTTGGAATAAGCCCTTCTCAAGGTCCGGAGTTGATTTTTATTACATTGCCGAATGTATTTCAACAAATACCGGGCGCTTATATCTGGTCTGTATTATTCTTTGTTCTCATTACGGTTGCAGCTCTGACCTCTACTATTTCGTTGTGTGAAGTCGCTATCGCTTTTTTGCATGAGGAATTTCATTTTACACGTCGTCGGGCATCGCAAATTCTCATTTTTATCTGTCTGGTGATGAGTACTCTTTGTTCATTATCATTCGGCCCGTTGAGCGATTTTTATATTTTAGGTTTTTCCATATTTAATTTTTGTGACTTTTTAGCTTCGAATATATTGTTGCCTGCAGGAGGAATGCTTATCTCTATATTTGTCGGATGGAAACTTGACCGGCAATTTATAAAAGAAGAATTAAGTAATCACGGGGTTTCTCGTGTATGGTATTTTGGTATATTGATGTTTTGTATGCGCTTTGTCGCACCCGTAGCTATATTTTTGATTTTTTTATCCGGACTTGGATTATTTTAGATGAAGGAACCTGAAAAATATCGTTTTTGGAATTTCAGTCGAGGAGAACGTTTTGCCGTAATCTTATTATTATGCAGCATTGCGATACTTCTTGTCGTGCGTTTTTATGGTACAACAAGACAGGTCGATCCGGAAACATCTGATTTCGAGCAGTTCGAAACCGAAATATCTGACTTTAGGAAGCAAATTTCAATCAAGAAGGATACTGTTCGACATAAGAAAAATTCCGGTAGAAAGAAAGCAACTCCTGTGTATCGTCCTCAAGAGCAATCGTTTGCCCCGGTCGAACGGGAATCTTTAGAGAATACCGTGCAAAATCAGAATTCCGGAAATTGAGTAGTGGAGTTCTGTGCTTACGTAAATAAGCAAATAGTTAGGATTTCGGATTATGAAGAAAGCCTATTTTGTAATTTGTACGAAAATATACATTGTCTCGGATAGACTTTTTAAATAAAAAGGTCTATCTTCGTTCATTATAAATAAAAAGATCGTTTATGAATGTTGTTTGCAACAAACCTTCATTTACTATAAACCTGAACGGGGATGTGGTAGCTCTGACTCCGCCTTTGGTAATGGGGATATTGAATGTTACTCCCGATTCGTTTTATGCCGGAAGTCGTTGTAATACCGAAACTGCTGTAATATCTCGTGTGAGAGAGATTGTCGAACAGGGTGGTGCGATTATCGATATAGGGGCTTACTCTTCTCGATCTCAGGCAGAGGATGTCCCGGAAGAAGAAGAGATGAACCGTTTATCACGAGCTCTTTCGCTGATTCGGTCGGTATATCCGGATGTTTATATTTCTGTAGATACCTTTCGTGCAGAGGTAGCCCGTCGTTGTGTAGAGGAATTCGGGGTGTCGATGATTAATGATATATCGGGAGGAGAATTGGATGATAAAATGTTTGAAACTGTTGCCTCTCTCGGTGTACCGTATATATTGATGCACATGCGCGGGACTCCCCGAACCATGCAGGAATATACGAATTATGGCGACATCATTGCCGATTTGTTGATGTATTTTTCTGAAAAGACGGATAAACTCCGGTTGATGGGTGTGAATGATATTATTATAGACCCCGGCTTCGGATTTAGTAAAACGTTAGATGATAACTATTTATTGATGAATGGATTGTCTGAGTTCCAAGTGTTGGGATTCCCTGTCTTGGCAGGAATATCTCGAAAATCCATGATCTATAAATTGTTGGGAACATCTCCGGAAGAGAGCCTGAACGGTACGACTGTACTGAATACTCTTGCTTTGTTGGGAGGTGCGGATATATTACGTGTACATGATGTCAAAGAAGCTGTGGAAACAGTGAAGATCGTTACGAAAACTTTAACAACAAGATAGTTTATGTTTGTTCATTTCGGAATAAAAGATGCTTTAGATATTTTGCTTGTCGGCTTGTTGCTCTATAATATCTACAAGATGATGAAAGATTCCGGCACGATCAATATTTTTGCCGGTGTTATGGCCTTTATCGGAGTTTGGGTCGTTGTTACTCGGATTTTGGATATGCGTTTGCTCGGGGCGATAATGGATAAGCTGGTAAGTGTCGGGGTCTTGATTTTAGTTATTTTGTTTCAAGATGAAATCCGTCGTTTTCTTGTCGAATTGGGATCTCATAAACGATGGCGGTTCTTTTTCAGATTATTCCTCCCCGATAAAGAAAAAAATACAGATCAGCAATCTTATATCATGCCTTTGGTGTATGCGTGTATGAATATGTCCAAGACCAAAACCGGTGCTCTTATCGTAATACAGAAAGATATGGCGCTTACAGCTTATGAGCAGACGGGAGATATTATAAATGCCGATGTCAATTCGCGTCTTATAGAAAATATTTTCTTTAAGAACAGTCCTTTGCATGACGGAGCTATGATTATTGCGGATAATCGTATTGTGGCGGCTGCCTGCATATTGCCAGTGTCTCATAATAACGATATTCCTAAGTCTTTGGGATTAAGGCATCGTTCGGCATTGGGTATTACTCAAGAGTCGGATGCTACGGCTGTTATCGTATCGGAAGAAACCGGAAACATTTCGGCTGCACGTAATGGTAAATTGCACTTGCGTCTTTCTGGTAAGGACTTGGAACATTTTTTGTCCGAAACTGCAGAATAATTGTTATTTCAAGGACGTAGAATCGTAATTTTTGGTGAGATAATTAAGTAATTGTATATTTATATGTTTAATAAATGTAATAAATAAAAAGGGAAAATTAAATGGTCATAACGAACGAATCTTTTTATTTTTGCAGCGTACTATGAGAAGTTTTCGTTATATATTGGCTGTTTCGTTGTCTCTGCTGATCGTTTTTGCGGGAGTAGGGGTTTCTATTATGCACTATTGCTGTCCCGGATGTGAAGCGGAACAGAAATGCTGTGTTGCCGGTTGTGAAAAATGCCGTGATACAAATTCTTTATCGAATGACTCTTGTGGGGATGAAGGATGTTCTGCCACTGTTTATAAGGTAGATTTGGTGAAACAGTCTTGTGGATGTTCTGTTTCTGTTCCTTTTGCGCAAATTCTCTGTTATTTGTCGCCAGATGTGAAAAAAAATCTTTCATCTGTTGATTCCGAACGTGTCGAGATACGGGATATTCCTCCTAATCCGGTATGTACACGTTATTATCTTGCTCTTTATTCAGTTTTTCTTATTTAGAATTTATTGTGGGGGGATAAGCAAATGTCTCTTTGGGAAGAGTCTGCTTGTTCCTGTGCAGCGTGTCTTGAGTTATTTTAAGATGCGTGATTTTGTATTTCCCCTATTGCAAGTCGAGTTGCCGGACATATCTCAATGAACGGGAAAGGCTTTGTGATTATGGGCGTTATGGAAAGACTGAGTTTTTGAGTAATAAATAAACTGTCATATATGAAATATATATTTTTAATATTTTTCTTTTTGCTTTTGTACCCGGTACAGGCTAAGGTAAGGGGTGTTGTTAAAGATAGTGCAGGAGCGCCGTTACCCGGAGCTAATGTAGCATGGGTCAATACAAAGATTTTTACGGTTACTGCCGAAGACGGAAGCTTTTCTGTTGATAAACCTAAGGATAGCGAAACGTTGGTTATTAGTTATATAGGGTTTGAAAATGATACGATCCATGTCGATAGTGAAAATGTAAAATTGGAAATAGTTTTACGTGAGGGATTGTCTTTAGGCGAGGTTAATGTCGTAAGACGCAGGTTCGGAACTACGAAATTAAGAAGTAGTGCCATGAATGTCGATATTATCAGTAGTGCAGAATTAAGTCGTGCGGCATGTTGCAATTTGGGTGAAAGTTTTGTAACAAATCCATCTGTCGATGTGAGTTATTCAGATGCTGCCACGGGTGCGAAGCAAATTAAATTATTGGGGTTGTCCGGTACATACGTGCAGATGATGACCGAGAATATCCCTAATTACAGAGGTGCTGCAGCTCCTTATGGGTTGGGATATGTTCCCGGACCGTGGATGCAGAGTATTCAGGTGAGTAAAGGTAGTTCGTCTGTCAAAAACGGATACGAGTCTATTACAGGACAGATTAATGTCGAATTTAAAAAACCTCAGTTGCCGGAGGCTGACTGGGTTTCTGCCAATCTGTTTGCCAGCAGTACGGGGCGTTATGAGGCCAATGCCGATGCTACATTAAAGCTGTCTAAGCGTTGGAGTACTTCGCTTTTAGCTCATTATGAAAATGAAACGATGGCTCATGATGCCAATCATGACGGTTTTGCGGATATTCCTCGAGTAGAGCAATATAATCTTTGGAATCGTTGGGCGTATATGGGGGATCATTATGTTTTTCAAGCCGGTATTAAAGCTCTTTCTGAATGGCGGAATAACGGTCAGGTAAATCATGGTGGAAATCCGGGACAGGAATTGTATAAAATCGGAATCGATACTCGACGCTATGAAGCTTTTACCAAAAACGCTTATATCTTTAATAAAGAAAAGAATACGAATCTGGCTCTTATTCTCCAAGGAACTTTTCATAATCAGGATGCCGTTTATGGGCATAAACTTTATGATGTGGATCAGACCAATGTGTATGCTTCGTTATTGTTCGAGACTGAATTTAGTAAACAGCATAGCCTCTCTACCGGTTTGAGCTTTAATTATGACGGATATGATCAGCGATACCGTTTGACGAACGATGTAGAGCTCCCTCGTCTTAAATCTTTTGAAAAGGAATCTGTTCCGGGAGCTTATGTGCAATATACCTATAATTTGGAAGATAAATTGATACTTATGGGTGGAATACGGGGAGATTACAGTAGTATGCACGGTTTTTTTGTTACCCCTCGGGCACATGTCAAATATAATCCGAATGAGTTTGTAAATTTCCGTCTTTCGGCAGGGAAAGGATATCGAACCAATCATGTGTTGGCAGAAAATAATTATTTGCTTGCCAGCAGTCGAAAAGTAAGAATTTCCGGAGATTTGGATCAAGAGGAGGCTTGGAATTACGGAGCAAGTATTTCGTCGTATATCCCTTTGTTCGGTAAGACCTTGAACCTTAATGCAGAATATTATTATACGGATTTTTTGAAGCAAGTAGTTGTAGATATGGATACAGATCCGCATGAAATAGCATTTTATAATCTGAACGGACGTTCTTATTCTCATGTTTTTCAGGTTGAGGCGAATTATCCTCTTTTCAAAGGCTTTACTCTTACGGCGGCTTATCGTTTTACAGATGCGAAGACTACTTATAACGGAGAGCTTAAAGAAAGACCTTTGACAAGCAGGTATAAAGGACTGGTGACGGCATCCTATAAGACACCTCTTGAAATATGGCAATTTGATGCGACTCTTCAGTTGAACGGAGGCGGTCGGATGCCGAGTCGGTATATTCTGGAAGATGGGACTCCTTCATGGAGTGCCCGCTATGGTTCTTTTGAGCAGCTTAGCGTGCAAATTACACGTTATTTCCGTCGTTGGTCTATTTATGTGGGCGGAGAGAACCTGACGAATTTTAAACAGAAAAATCCGATTATCGATGCGGCCAATCCGTGGGGAGAAAATTTTGACTCTACGATGATATGGGGGCCTGTACACGGGGCGAAAGCTTATATAGGAATTCGTTTTAACTGGGCTCGAAATTAGAGAAATCAATATGTTTAATAAAAAAGGAATAAAGTTATGAAAGCGAAAAGATTTACAGCCGTTTTAGTAATGGCATTATTGAGTGTGACGGTGATTGTGGCGAAAGATCTCCGGATAGTCGTGTTTAAAGTTCCTCAAATGTATTGCGAAAATTGTGAACGGAAAGTAAAAGACAATATCCGTTTTGAGAAAGGAGTAAAAGAGATCTCTACCGATTTAAAAGAAAAGACGGCTTCGATTACCTATGATGCTGATAAAACGACTGTTGAAAAATTGAAAGAAGGATTCAAAAAGTTCAATTATGAGGCAGAATTTGTAAAAGAAACCAAGAAAGAGAAAAAGAAATAAAGCTGTATTATATGATGAAACATGGCTATCGATAAAGAGCCATTCTAAATTTTCATTAAACTAAAAGCCGCCATTTTAATCGTAAAATGACGGCTTTTTGCTGTTAAAATTTATTTCTCTGCCAGTGCAATAATTTTATCTATGGCTACGGATATTCCTTCCGGATTTTTCCCTCCGGCTTGAGCAAAATGAGGCTGTCCACCACCACCTCCTTGTATATATTTTGCTCCTTCACGAACGAGAGCCGATGCATTAAGCCCTGCAGAAACAAGGTCATCGCTTAACATTACGGTAAGTAACGGCTTGTTTTTCTCATCTACTGTTCCTGCAACGAATAAAAGGTGTTCGGGAACTTCACCTCGTATTTGGAAAGCAATATCTTTTACTACCTCTGCCGGAGTTGCGGCTTTGAGGAGTATGATTTTCATTCCCGAACGTTCTTTCATATTTTTCAGTAGAGATTCTTTCATCAAAGCGACTTTTTCTTTGATAAATTCTTCTGTCCGTTTTTTCAAATCAGCATTTTCATCTATCGCTTTTCTGATCGCAGCGGTAATATCCGGAACATTGTTGAAAATTTGTCGGATTGTTTTTAATGTGTCTTGTTGGAAATCGACCAGCTCTTCGGCTTTTGCAGCGGAGACAGCCTCAATACGACGTACGCCGGCAGCGATAGAACTTTCGGAAATGATACGGATCATACCGATATTTCCTGTATTTGCAACGTGAGTACCTCCACAGAGTTCGATAGAAGAACCGTACTGGATAACTCGAACCTCATCTCCGTATTTTTCTCCGAATAGCGCCATTGCTCCCATTTGTTTTGCTTCTGCAATAGGAACATTGCGGTGCTCGTTCAAAGGGATAGCTTGACGAACTTTCCGATTAGCAAGTTGTTCTACCAATCGCAATTCTTCATCAGTTACTTTTTGGAAATGAGAAAAATCGAAACGCAGTATATCGGGCGTTACCAATGATCCTTTTTGTTCTACATGTGTGCCGAGTACCGTGCGAAGAGCTTCATGCAGCAGATGAGTCGCCGAGTGATTGCAAGCTGTTGCAAGTCTGGCTTCTTTATTGATAACCGCCCGAAGTGTAGCGGTGATGTCTTTCGGGAGCTTTTCGCTGATGTGAATACTCAGGTTATTTTCTTTTTTCGTATTGATTATTTTTATCGTTTCGCCTTCGCCGGTTAAAGTTCCGGTATCACCTACCTGTCCTCCGCTTTCTGCGTAGAACGGGGTCTGATCGAGAACGATTTGATATAATTCTTTATTTTTTTGTTTGATTTTACGATAACGGAGTATTTCTGCATCACATTCGGTAAAATCGTATCCGATAAAACGAGGTTCACCTTCTTTTACGATTACCCAGTCTCCGGTTTCGATAGCAGCAGCGTTTCGTGCCCGTTCTTTTTGCTGTTGCATTTGAGCATCAAATTCTTTTGTATCTACCGATAATCCGTTTTCTTTAAGAATCAATTCGGTGAGGTCGAGCGGGAATCCGTAAGTGTCGTAAAGAGTAAATGCGTCTTTTCCATTGATGCAATCCATTCCGGCTTCTTTGGTGTCTGCCATTACTTTGTCCAACAATTTCATCCCGGTAGCAAGAGTGCGTAAGAAAGATTCTTCTTCTTCTTTAATGACTTTCTCGATCAATATCTTTTGAGAAATTAATTCAGGGTAGGCATCTCCCATCGTATCGATAAGAGTCGGTATGAGCGTATATATAAACGCTTGATGTTGACCGAGGAATGTGTACCCGTAACGTACGGCACGGCGAAGGATGCGACGAATTACATATCCTGCTTTAGCATTTGACGGTAATTGTCCGTCGGTGATAGAAAACGCTATGGTGCGCACATGGTCGGCAATAACCCGCATGGCAATATCGGCTTGCCGGTCTTCTCCGTATTTTTTGCCGCATAGTTGCCCGATTGCTCTGATTATCGGCTGGAATACATCGGTGTCATAGTTCGATGTTTTTCCTTGTAGAGCCATGCAAAGGCGTTCAAATCCCATTCCGGTATCGATAACTTTGGCCGGCAGAGGTTCGAGAGATCCGTCGGCTTTACGGTTGTATTGCATGAATACGAGATTCCATATCTCTATTACTTGAGGATGACTCTCATTTACCAACGTTACACCGTCTATTTGAGCCCGCTCTGCATCGCTTCGCAAATCGATGTGTATTTCGGAACAAGGACCGCAAGGGCCGGTATCGCCCATTTCCCAAAAATTATCTTTACGGTTTCCGTTTATGATATGAGAAGCGGGGAGATGTTTTTCCCAATACGATGCTGCTTCGTTGTCACGTTCCAGACCTTCGGGGGCGTAACCTTCGAATACGGTGGCATATAATCTGTCCGGATCTATTTTGAGAATATCCACAAGGTATTCCCAAGCCCAGTCTATAGCTTCTTTTTTAAAATAATCTCCGAACGACCAGTTCCCCAGCATTTCGAACATAGTGTGGTGATATGTATCCAATCCTACTTCTTCGAGATCATTGTGTTTTCCACTGACCCGAAGACATTTTTGAGAGTCGGCGACCCGTTTGTAACGTGCCGGAACATTTCCGAGAATAATATCTTTAAACTGGTTCATTCCTGCATTGGTGAACATCAATGTGGGATCATCTTTTATTACCATGGGAGCGGAAGGAACGATCTGGTGTCCCTTGGAGTTGAAAAAGCTCTTGAACGATTCGCGAATTTCCTTAGCTGTGAGCATATTTAATGATTTATAGTTTACGTTTATTAAGCAGTTGTTTTTCAGTAGAGCCGATAAATAAGTCTGTCGTTATTTAATATTCTGAAAAACAGTTTGCAAAAATAGCCTAAAATATTATTTTTGTGGCTATTGTTGCGCAAAAAATTACTAAGAGCCTGTTTAAAAATTCCGGTAAAGTAGTTTTGTCGTTTTTTTTCAGGCTTGTTTTCGGTCTGTTTCCCTGTTTTTTAGTTTGCTGTTAAAAATATGTTTTTTCAGGAAAGACAGGTATTAATATATCGGTATTTTGCGTTTTATAGAACGGGGACGGTATGTCTTGCCGGTGATTATGACCCGAATGTATTGAGCAAAATGTTATGAGAAAAAAAGTCTTTTATGTATATAATCCCAATACGTTGAGTTATGAACGGGTGTATCCATCGTTCAGAAAACGTATGGCTACGGTTTTTCGTCATTTGTTGAGCGGAATTATATTGGGAGGAATTTTGTTTTCGGTGTTGAACTATTTTGTGGACTCTCCCCGTGAGAAAATGTTGAAACGGGAGAATCAGCAGATGCGGTCTCAATATAAGTTGCTTTCTCGTCGTTTGGATGAGGCACTGGATGTGATGGCCGATGTAAGAGAAAGGGATGCAAATCTGTATCGGGTTATTTTGCAAGCAGATCCGATTAGTGCAGCGGTATGGAATGCCGGAACGGATAATGTGTCCCGTTATCAGGATCTGATGAACCTTTCGGATGCAGATTTGGTTGTTGCTACGACACAGAAGGTCGAACAACTTAATCGGCAGCTATATGTACAGACTAATTCGATTAATGAACTGGTGAAATTGGGACAGCAGAATGAAGATAGGATAAATTGCTTGCCGGCCATTCAGCCTGTGTCGAACAAAGATTTGAAGCGAACGGCTTCGGGATATGGGCTGCGCATAGACCCTATTTATAAAACCCGTAAATTTCATGAGGGGATGGATTTTGCCGCAGATATCGGAACTCCGGTATATGTTACGGGAAACGGTACGGTTGTCGAGACTGGTTGGAAACAGGGGTATGGAAAAACGATTGTCATCAATCATGGGTATGGATATAAAACCCGTTATGCTCATTTGAGCCATATTTCTGTGCGGAACGGACAAAAGGTTATTCGGGGAGAGGAGATCGGTTTAGTGGGAAATACCGGTAAATCGACAGGCCCTCATCTTCACTATGAAGTAATTTATAAAGGCAAACATGATAATCCGATTAACTATTATTTCTTTGATTTGAGTCCTGCTGACTATGACCGCATGATACAGATTGCCGAAAATCAAGGACGGGTAATGGATTAATTTTTGAAGAATGGATACGGAGAAGAAACAGAAACGGATTTATTATACAATCGGAGATGTCGCTGAATATTTCGGGGTAAACGAATCTACTCTCCGGTATTGGGAAGACGAGTTTGATATTATTACACCTCATCGTTCTTCAAGGGGTGTACGTTTTTATAATCAGGAAGATATTGATAATGTCCGGTTAGTCTATTATCTATTGAAGGAGAAAGGCCTGACCCTTGCCGGCGCAAAGAAACAGTTAAGAGAAAACCGATCTGGGGTTATCCGGAGTAATGAGATCATATCACGTTTAAAGAGTGTTCGTGAAGAGCTTTGCGGAATACGGAATGAGTTGGCAAAAATCGATGTTTCCGGTCACAATGAATCGGATGAGGCTGATTTGTGATTTTTTATTGTAAAACTTATACAGGCGGTTTTTCTTTATTTTTTACTGGTCCGGTTTTGAATGATAACAAAAGCCACAGGAATTTCTGTCGGAGATTTCTTGTGGCTTTTGTTATATTTATAAATATATTACATCCCTGTATAGGAGTGTGGTGTGATGGTTTTCAATTCGGCCTTGATATTGTCCGAAACATTCAAAGTATCGATAAACGCATGTATAGCTTCTTCATTTATGATACCGTTGGTGCGGGTCAAAGCCTTTAATGCTTCATAAGGTTTAGGATACCCCTCGCGGCGAAGAACTGTTTGAATACCTTCTGCTACGACACTCCACATGTTGTCGAGATCGTTGTAAATTGCTTTTTCATTAAGAAGCAGTTTCCCGAGCCCTTTCATCGTGCTTTGCAGTGCGATGAGCATGTGGGAGAGGGGTACACCGATATTCCGTAGTACGGTAGAATCGGTCAAGTCTCTTTGCAATCGTGAGATCGGTAATTTTGAAGCAAGATGTTCGAGTATGGCATTTGCTATTCCGAGATTTCCTTCAGAGTTTTCGAAATCGATCGGATTGACTTTATGCGGCATGGCAGAAGAGCCGACTTCTCCCTCCTTGATCTTCTGTTTGAAATATTCCATAGAAATATATTGCCAGAAATCCCGGTCAAGGTCGATCAGAATAGTGTTTATTCGACGCATTCCGTCAAATAAAGCGGCTAAATTGTCGTAATTGGATATCTGGGTAGTCCATGCTTCACGTTCGATGCCTAACTTTTCTTTAAGAAACCGAGCTCCGAAATTTTTCCAATCATATTCCGGATAAGCCAGATGGTGAGCGTTGAAGTTGCCGGTGGCCCCTCCGAATTTTCCGCTGATAGGAATCTGTTTTAAGGCGTTCAGCTGTTGTTCGAGGCGGTAAACGAAGACCATCATTTCTTTTCCCAGACGAGTGGGTGATGCCGGTTGTCCGTGAGTTTTTGCCAGCATAGGAATATCTTTCCATGCTTCGGCATACTCTTTTGCCATACCGATCATTTGTTCGAGCATCGGATAATAAACTTGTTCCAGAGCTTCTTTTATAGATAGAGGAACAGAAGTGTTATTGATGTCTTGAGATGTCAGTCCGAAGTGTATGAATTCTTTGTATGCTTCAAGTCCTCCTAACGCATCGAACTTTTCTTTGATAAAATATTCTACGGCTTTTACATCATGATTTGTGACCGATTCGATTGCTTTGATTCGTTCGGCATCGGTTACTGTAAAATCATTGTACATCGCTCTTAATTTCGGAAAAATATCAGAGTTTATATTTGCCAGTTGCGGTAGAGGGAGCTCACATAGAGCAATGAAATATTCGATTTCTACACGTACCCTGTAACGGATAAGGGCAAATTCTGAAAAATATTCGGAAAGTGGGGCGGTTTTACCCCGATAACGCCCGTCAACGGGCGAGATTGCAGTAAGGGTTGTCAGTTCCATAAGAAGGTTTTTCATTTTCTTTTGCAAAAGTAACTTATCTGTCTGATTTCCCCAAAAAAAAACGTTTTTTTGCAGAAAAAGGAAGATTTTGTTTTGAGGTTAAAAAAAATGTCTTACCTTTGCCTCGCTTTTGATAAGCAATCCTCCGGGCGTTTAGCTCAGCTGGTTCAGAGCATCTGCCTTACAAGCAGAGGGTCGGCGGTTCGAATCCGTCAACGCCCACCTTTAAATTTATTATTTCACCGAAAGATTTTCGGGCGTTTAGCTCAGCTGGTTCAGAGCATCTGCCTTACAAGCAGAGGGTCG
>NZ_CEVCIF010000012.1:0-71978 GCF_982245605.1 Coprobacter fastidiosus
ACGGCATATCGTTCATCGAACACCTCTCGTTCAAGGCTTTCAATGAGGGGATACGTCTGAAGGACTGTATCCGTATGCAGCAGAAACTCATGAACGTGAGGGTAAGATGTGTGGCTGCCGATGCCATATACGCCAACAATGCCAACAGGAAGTTTTGCACGAAATACGGAATATCCACTTCCTTCGTGCGCAAGGGAAGGGCGGCAAAGGATGAGCAGTTGAGAAGGGTTCTCAGAAGTGAACTCTCAAGGGAGAGGGCTACCCGGCTTGAAGGCAGCTTCGGCACACAGAAGCAGCATTACTCGCTCTCAAGGATAAAGGCACGGAACAGGAAGACGGAAATCCTGTGGATCTTTTTCGGAATACATACGGCAAATGCCGTACTGATGATTGACAAGATCAGGAACAGGACGGTTAAAGCGGTATGATATGATTTTACTGACAGAATCAAAAGAGGTCATCAGACTTCTTCAGGAAAGTCTTGTCTTGACGGATAAAATTATGTGAGAAAACAACGAAAAACTACAATAAAAATGGCATAGGAAGTGATGATGCGCCATCATCTTCATATGCCATCTTATTTTTTAGGGACATTTACTGAATATCCCTTTGAAAGAAGTCTGAAAGAGTTGCAATAAATACATTTCAGTTTATTATTGTCGTTTTTGTTTTTTCCAAAGTTGCCATGAGTTGATACTGTTTTGCCACACGACATAAGATGCTGGTCCTATGGAAGCTAAAGGATGCAGATAAATAAGTGCCATCCAAATGGCAAGCACTGTATTTTTTTGCCCCAATCCTTGACCTCCGGCGATTAAGTTATTGTTTTTATATCCGACCCATTTCCCGATAATGAATTGAGCGATACAGGCGATTAGTGCGAAAAGAGCAATTAAAATTTCTTCCTTGATATTTCCCGATCCCTGATTGATTATGAAAGAAACTGTTTTTCCCATCACTATAGTGAGAGATATAGCCCACATATAGAATGATATGCTTTGACGGTTTTGTAAGGCATTATGTGCTTTAGGAAAAAACTTCCTCAGAAAAATTGCTGCAATAAATGGCAAGATGAGGAGAGGGATCATCTGTTTGCATATAACCAGAAATGATTCCCAAAACGGCATTGTCCCGTGTGCTTCCATGAAAGAGAAGATGATGGGAGATGTCAGGGCTACGGTCATATTACTGAGAAGACTGTATGTCGCCAAACAGGCTATATCGCCTCCTAACATACCTGTGATAACGGCTGCCGCTGTTGCCGTAGGAGCGAATATACAGATAAATGTTCCTTCTGCTATCATCGAGTCGAGAGGTAACAAAAAGTAATAGACCAGCAGGCTTCCGAATATTTGTATCAATAGTAACCAAAAATGAAGCGGGGATATATTCATGTTGCGTAAAGACAATTTGCAGTAGGTGATCAACAGCATAGAAAAGATAAGGTAAGGAGTCAAAAAAGATACTGATTCGACATATTTATAAAATATCGCCCCTACTATCATAGAGATAGGCAGCATATACGTTTTAAGCTTTTGCAACATAATCATTATATAAAATAAACGAGAAACAATCAGAAAATTCCGTTATGCTTCTCTCTCTTATATTGTATCTTATAATTTTTTGATGGTGCAAAAATACGATTTATTATTGGGATACACTCAGATTATAATAAATTATTTGTTATTTGTCTGATTCTTGTGTTTTTTCGTTAGAGGATATTATAGAGTGGATAAAAAAATCACACACCCATTTAAAGAGTGTGTGATTTTGGGATTATCGAATAATCGATACGTTCTGTTTTACTATCGGTTTACTTCTTTTGCCAGATAAATAAGTGTCGGGAAATGGTCGCTATATCCGTTCAGATATACACCCCCGGCATGTGTTCTTTTGGGATATCCCTTATATTTGCCTTCTGTTTGTTTCAGAAAATCTCGGTTGAATATTTCTGCTTTGATAAATTTTAGTGTAGAGCGGTCTTTACCTAAAAAATTCTCTGAGATAATGATCTGATCGAAAAGATTCCAAGAACCTTGATAAGCTAAAGATCCGATACCTTTGTCGAAGAAGCTCCACATCGTGTTATAGTAACCACCCGGCTTAACATCTTTCTGGTCTTTTTTAGCTCCTAAAACGACTCTGCAACTGGTATTGTTCGGATCATCGTTCAAATCTCCCATAATAATGACCTTAGAGTTCGGATCTGCGGTCAAAACCGAATCTGCGATATGTTTAGTCAATGCTGCCGCTGCTTCTCTTTTAGGTCTCGATTGTTTCTCTCCGCCTAATCTTGAAGGCCAGTGATTTACGATTATATGTACCCGTTCTCCTCCGAGTATGCCGTTTACCAATAATTGATCCCGAGTACGCAACGAGGTGTCTGCAGGATATACCAATCTGAAACTATCGCTGTTTTCGAGAGTAAACTGATCTTTATCGTATATAAGACCTACATCTACGCCACGTCTGTCAGGTGAGTCGTAATGAACGATTCCATAATTTCTTTCTGCCAGTTTGCCGGTTTTGATAAGGTCTTCCACTACACCCCGATTTTCAATTTCGGATATGCCGATTATAGCCGGACCGTTCGGCAGAGGAAAAGGCCCGTCGGTAGCCAGTTGGCTGATGGCATAGGACATATTTTTCAATTTGTTGTTGTATTTCAATGAAGTCCAACGCATTCCGCCATGAGGAGTGAATTCTTCGTCCAAAACGTCCGGCTGGTCGATTGTGTCGAACAGGTTTTCAAGGTTATAAAAAGCAACGGCATATACGGCAAATTGTTTCCTCGGTTCGTTACTTTGAGCTTTTAGGGATAGGAAACAAAAAGAGAATAATGCCAGAAGTAAGCTGCATTTTTTCATAAGTCAAAATATTTAGTTTCTAATCTGTAAAATTATTCCTTACAATTTGTAACTGATACATGCATTTAGAATATGCTTTGCACAAGACCGGATTTTAAAAATCTCGTAAGAACGGCATATCATGATACAAAGGTTCGAAAAAAAAATGAAATAAACATCTCGTTTCTATGAAATTTCAGAAAATAGTGGGGATTTTGTCTGTACTTGTTATATAATTAGTTTATTATTAATGATATATCTGATATCAATTATTAATTGATAAGATCTTCCGTATTTTGAAAAAATGAGGAAGTACCGACTTTTAACACATCTGTGTAGAAAATATAATGCGAATGTAATATGAATAATCAAAAAAAATATATTAATTTGCCCAACTATTTCGCTCCTAAAAATATAGGAAAGTATGATAACGACACAACAACAACAAATTATAAACTAAACCTACGTATTTTATGAATCGAAATTTATGGCTGTTTATAATGCTTTTTTTCAGTGTTTCCGCTTTTGCTCAAAAAGCGTCGTTGAGAGGAGTACTTATAGACTTTGGAACCAAAGCGCCGGTTGCCGGGGTTAAGGTTTCTTTAAAAAACAAGAACATTTCGGTAACGTCTTCAAAAGACGGAGTATTTATTTTCAAAAATTTATCTTCCGGTGCCGACGAACTTTTAGTCGTTTCGGCAGACTACCAGCCTTACCAACAGAATATTTTGATTGGCAAGGATGAAAAAATCGATCTTGGTAATATCGCCTTAATTAGAGTAGAGAAGGCCAGTCAACAAGAAGAGAATATACAGCTTTTTGATGAATCGGTCTTGGATGATGATAGCGATACTTTTTCTCAATCATCCTCTTATTTATCCGGAGCTTCAGATGATATTTATCTGAATGCAGCCAGTTACAATTACAGTCCGATGCGTTTTTCTATAAGAGGTTATGATCAGTCGGCATCTACGACCTATATAAACGGTATCAATTTCAATGATCAGGAACGAGGACGTTTCAATTATTCGAGCCTTGGGGGACTGAACGATGCGTTCAGAAATAAGGATGTAATTAATGGTATTGAGAATGCTCCGTTTGCTTTCGGCAGTCTGGGAGGAACGACGAACATCAATACTCGGGCTACGGCATTTGCAGCCGGAACAAAAGCAAGCGTCGCCTATTCTAATCGTTCGTATAATATGCGGGCTACGGCTACACACTCTACCGGTTTGATGAATAACGGCTGGGCATTTACCGGATCTGCAGTATGGCGTTGGGCAAAAGAGGGTATTATAGAAGGAACATTCTATAATTCTTGGGGTTATTTTCTTTCGGCAGAAAAAATGATCAATGATCGTCATAGCATTTCATTGGCAACTTACGGAGCTCCTACAAAACGTTCGCAATCGGCTGCAGTGACTCAGGAGGTTTATGATTTCAGAGGTATTTATTATAATCCGTATTGGGGATATCAGAATGGAGAAAAAAGAAGTTCTCGCGTGGTGAACAGCTTCGATCCTACTGTCGTTGCCAATTGGGATTTTAAGATTACGGATAAGCAAAATTTGAAAACCGGTTTCGGATTCCATTATAGCAATTACAGTAATACGGCTCTCGGTTTTTATAATGCAGCCGATCCGCGTCCCGATTATTACCGCAATTTGCCGAGTTATCAAATCAATGATGTTCTCGGATCGTATGGACTTGAAGACCAACAGAATCACATGGATATAATAATGGGTAATGTAGATCAGGATTTAGTGGATGAACTGACCGGGCAATGGGTAAACAATAATACGGATGTAACGCAAATCAATTGGAACTCCTTATATCAGTCTAATTATTTGAATAATGTCGCTAACCCTGACGGAAGTGCCAAATATGTGTTGGAAGAACGTCATAACGATTTGATGACTACGGCATTAAACTCTGTTTATTCAAATCAGATAAACCGTCGTCTTAAACTTACGGCAGGAGTCGAAGCCAACTATTCGAGAGGTATGCACTATAAGACAATGAACGATCTGTTAGGCGGTAATCAATGGATCGATATCGACCAGTTTGCCGAACGAGACTTCACAGGGAATATGATGATTATACAAAACGACCTTCGTCATCCGAACCGGAAAATTGTAGAAGGCGATCGTTTCGGGTATGATTATAATATGCACATTGTAAAAGCCGGAGTATTTGCCCAAAATGAGTGGAATTGGACGAAATTCGATCTTTCTTATGCAGCGAGATTTACTTATACGACTTTCTGGCGTGAGGGAAAGATGGAGAACGGTCGTGCTGCGGTTATCGGAGTTCAGTCTTACGGGAAAGGAAAATCCTTGAGTTTTTATGATCCGAGTTTCAAGGCGGGATTGGTATATAAGATCAACGGTCGCCAACGTTTGGTTTTGAACGGCTTGGTAGAGACTCGCGCTCCTTATGCCGGGTATGCTTATGTCGCCCCTCGTGTTAAGGACACGCAAATACAAAAAGTCGTGGTGAATCCGAAGAATCCGAAACAGTATCGTTTGGAAGATTTGCCTTCTGAAAAAATTTATTCTTATGACCTGACCTACCAATTTACGACTCCGATTGTTAAAGGGCGTATTACCGGATTCCATACGATTACCCGTGACGGAGTAGAAGGTACAGGATACTACAATGATGAATTCCGTACATACATTAACCATACATTGTCAGGTGTAAATAAACGTTATATGGGTGTCGAAGCCGGAATCTCCGTAAAACTGAACAATAGCTTCTCTGTCGAACTGGCGGGAACTTACGGTGATTATCGTTATACCGATGACGCAATGGGGACGATGAGTGCAGAAAACGGTGCGAATCTGTTGACAGGAGAATTGCCTGTAAATGCTGAAGCCGCTAAAAAGTCGGATATTCGTGAACGGGTATATATCAAAGATTTGAAGGTAAATAACGGGCCTCAATTAGCAGCCAGTATAACTTTGGATTATTTCCATCCGAAAATGTGGTTTGCCGATATAACGCTTTCGTATTTCGATAATAATTATCTCGATTTCTCTCCTTCTCATTTTACCGAAATGAACTATTACGGCGGTACTTATCAAGATGAAGCCGGACAGGATATTCAATACAGCGGTTATCGTAAAAAAGGAACATATACTGATGCTGAGATAAAAAGCGGCAAGTATGCTCAAGACAAAGCTTTAGTAGAAATGTTCGGTACGCAAGAAAAGTTGAAAGGCGGATTTATGCTGGATGCTTCGGTCGGGAAAGTTCTTTATCTGAATAATCGCAAGCAGTCTTTAAATATTAATTTGAGCTTTAGTAATATCTTGAATAATAAAGATATGGTTACCGGCGGTTACCAGCAGGGACGTATAGCACGTAATAATAAGAGCCAGACCAAAGATATTCAGTTGGTAGATCGTTATCCGAATAAATACTATTATGCATGGGGATTCAACTGTTTCTTAAATCTCGGGTATAAGTTCTAAATTTTAGCGAAGAATAGTTATGAAAAAGATTAAATATATAGTTTGTGCATTATTGACGGCAGTATCATTTACTTCGTGTGTGAATGATTATGATGAGATCACGCAGGAAATGGCGGTTTTACCGGAAAACGATCCTCGAGTTTGGCCGGCAAATATGTCTATCGGCGAGTTGGTGGCAATGTATGACCGAATCGATAGCTTGTATGTGTTCGGTAAAGACGATACGTTACGTTATCATGCTCCGATAGATGAAGCGACAGGAAGTATAAAAAACGCTTATTATACGGTGAATCAGGGCGATGTGGAATATCCGATTATCGGAGCGGAATATGTTGACGGGCGTCTTAAATTGCCGATCGAGTATAAAGGTAAGAAATTTACCATTTATCGGGAAGAAGGAGAGACTTATAAGAATCTCTTTACACTGAATCCGATCGAAGGTCCGCAAGATATTTATATAAAAGGACGTATTGTTTCTTGTGATACAGCCTCGAATATTTACAAATATTTTGTTTTGGAAGATTTGAATACTCGTCAATCGTTGAAAGTAGCGATAGATGCCGGAAGTTTGAGCGGTGTTTTCCCGTTGGGACAAGTGGTTGCCGTGAAATGTAACGGTTTGATGATGGGACGTTATGCCGAAATGCCGCAATTGGGAGTTTACTCTTTCCGGAATGATGACAAGACCCGTTATGAACCGGGACGTATTCCTTATGCTATGGTATATGACCATTTTCAACGTATCGGATGGCCTGATAAGAGTAAAGTGACAGTACCGGAAGAAGCTGTATTGACAATGGCTGAAATTGCAACGTTGGATTCTACTTGGTACGGACGGTTGATCAAAATTGAGAATGTCGAATTTACATGGAAGAATGATCGAGATGCTGATTTAAAGACTGGATTTGTTTCATTACGGCGTTCTATCGAGAAAACCGGAAATGTAAATGCCCATCAGTTGAGTCCGGTTTTTGCACCTTCTACCTATGATATGAGCAAGAAATACAATATCGGTTATCCGATGTCTCGAGAGGTATCGGACGGTACGGGAACATTATATATTTCAACGAGTGAATATGCCCATTTTGCCGAAACGTTTATTCCGAAAAAAGGAAGTGTAGGAACGGTAACGGCTATTTTGGGATGGTTTCATGATAAAAATGATAATTACGGAGGAAAATATCAATTGACCCTTCGTTCTTTGGATGATCTCGAGGGGTTTGAATATTATAATGGTCCTCGTGAATATGCCGAAGGTGAAAGACCTCAATAAAAATAAAACAATATAAAATATACCAATAATTATAATTTAAATTGAGTTTAACTATGAAAGCAATGAGAAAATTAGTATGGATGCTTCTTGCTGTTTCGATGGTGGGGTTTACATCTTGTGACAGCGATGATGATGACTGGATCGATGATGGCGGACAAGGCAGTGGCGGTTCGGACGAAGGAGGCGTTGTTACTCCCTCGGGTAGTGGTACTTATGCGGATCCTTGGAATGTTGCCGCAGCAAAAGAAAATCAAGACACCGATTATAAGTTCGTAAAAGGGTTTATTGTAGGACAAGTTCCCAGTGGAGATTTGGAAGAAGCTCAATTCGAGGCTCCGTTTAGCGGAACCAGTGTATCTGGTGAACCTCTGACTGAAGGTCAGAATATTTTGATCGCAGCAACCGCAGATGAAAAAAATGTGAACAATTGTCTTGTCGTACAATTGAATCCCGGTGCTTTGCGTACAGGTTTGAATCTGATTACCGAAGGCAATGCGGCTAAAGTTTTGGGTAAAGAAGTAATTTTACAAGGAAACCTTGAGAAATATTTTGGTGTGGTCGGGATGAAAAGTACTTCTTATGCGATATTGGTAGAGAGCAGTGAGGAATTCGGTGCTATAATAGATCCGGATGGAGATTTTAATGTTCCCGAACTTCTTATTACTGATCTTCGAGCAATGCTTCAAGGATCGAAGATCACGATTACCGAAGATAAGAAAATTATCGGTATAGTAATTTCGGATGTCGTGAATAATAATGTATCTTCATTGAAACAAATCGTTGTTGCTGCCGAAGATAACTCTGCAGGTATTGTTTTGTATTGCAGTGAAAATAATGACTCATACCTTATCGGAGATAAAGTTGAAGTCAGAGTAAAAGATTTGTCATTAGAAAATTATGGAGGTCTCCTGGAATTGAATGGTGTACCTTTGGTTAATATTCGGAAAGTCGGTACGGGAACGGTAACTCCTCGTGTGACGACTGTTGCTGATGTAAAAAACAATAGCAGTGCATGGCAATCTACATTGGTTACGGTACAAGGCGAGTATGTTCCTGCGTTGAGTGACGGAACGTTCGGAAGTTCAAATGCAGCTACTACCAATACGATAAAAGACGGAAATGACGAGGTTAATTCGTATGTGTCGAAATTTGCCAAATTCTGTTCTACGAAGGTTCCTACCGGCACAAAATCGATTACGGGTATTGTCGATTGCTATAAAAATACACTTCAGTTAAATATACGTAGTGAAGCAGATATAAAATAAATCGCAGATTTTAAGATAACAAAAGAGCTGGCCGTTTGGTCAGCTCTTTTTATTTCAGTATATTTGCTCGCTTTATTAATTAATTTCGGAGTCATAAACCTATGTTGAAAAAATTTCGGATATTTCTTTTATTCTTATCGATCTTCAGTTTTATCCGTGCTGAAATTCCGGAGGGATATTACCCGATGACGTTAAATGGAAAGAGAGAACGGGAACTGAAAACCGCTCTTCATTTATTGCTCAAAGATCACACTCGTATCGGATATGGAGGTGGGATGGGCGGAACATGGTCTGTGTTCCGGTATAGCGATGCCAAATCGGGAGGGATAGTTTGGGACATGTACTCCAATACGGTACGTTACTTTACATCGGGAACTTATGGAGCGACGAAAGGAATGAATATCGAACACTCCGTACCGAAGAGTTGGTGGGGAGATGCGGCAGATTATAACGGTACGACTCCGCTTACACGTTTTAAGTATGAGGCATCGTATGATTTACACCACTTGACACCGGCCGATGCTGATGCTAACGAAGAGAAGAGCAATTATCCTTTAGGGGTGGTCTCTACTCAATCTTGGTCTAACGGAGTTACGAAAGTCGGTACCGGATATATCAACGGTATGCCTACGAATATATTTGAACCGGCAGATGAATATAAGGGGGATTTTGCCCGGATGTATTTTTATTTTGTAACCTGTTATCAAGACTATACATGGGTGAGTCTCGGAACAAAAATGTTTCAGAGAAACGATTATCCTACATTAACCGACTATGCCCGGAACTTGTTGCTGGAGTGGAGCCGTCAAGATCCTGTCAGCCAGAAAGAGATAGATCGGAATGATGGAGTTTATAAGTTTCAGCATAACCGTAATCCGTTTATAGATTTTCCTGATCTTGCCGAATATATCTGGGGAACAAAGACGGACGAGGCTTTTTATTTGGGTGCGGGAATTACAAACTGGCAGACCGGAGATTATTTTATCTTTCCGAGTTCGACTATCGGGGAGTCTGTCGAAAAGTCATTCAGGATTGAGGGAATACAAATTGAATCGACCGTATCGTTGATCCTTGACGGTGAAGATAAAAATATGTTTTCTTTTGCCGTATCGTCACTTTCGGCTGATGAAGTGAATGCCGGGACGGATGTCGGCGCTACTTATATGCCTTCTTCAGCTGGATTGCATAAGGCGACGCTTATGTTGGCTGCAGATAATATCGCTTCGGTCGCTGTTGAATTACGGGGAGTATCCATACCTCAAACGATAAGGCGGATTGTTCCTGTGGGGTTGAAAAAAGAATATTCTTTGAACGATTCGGAAGTCGCCTTGAAATTGAGTGAAACGCTTCCCGGTTGTACATGGGAAGGCGATGGGGTGAGTGCGAATGTCTTTACTCCGGAAAAAGCCGGTAAGGGTACACATATATTAAGGTGGAAGTCTTCATCCGGTTGCGGGTCGGTACAGGTTGTCGTTAAATGATAAAAACAGGAAATGATGAGAATATACAATATAAATTATACGGGAATAGTGACTTTATTTTTATTTTCTATCCTTTTTGTTTCTTGCAAGGATGAAAATAAAAATGATACGCCCAAAATACAGCTCGATGTTTCTGAGATTATTGTAGAAGAGGGAGAGGCTGTCGTGGTGACAGTTTCCGGAGTAGAGAGTTTTACAGCTTCTATAGCACCCGAAAATATTGCAAGTGCCGGAGTCTCGGGGAATGTAATTCGAGTCAAGGGGATACAGGCCGGTAAGGGTACTTTGACAGTAACTTCCGGAGAATATACTGTCTCATGTCCTGTGACCGTCTCCGGGGATTTTTATAAGGATACGGATGTCCGTATCGAAGGGTGGAAGAATGATATTGTATATCCTGAAAAAGAAGAGGGATATTCTTTCTCGAGAGAGAAAGGTTTTGATGCATTGGGGCTGGCAAAGAGTCGGTCGATTGTTTGGGACTATGCTCCGTTAGGGGATGATGCGACTTTTTTTCGGATAAGTGTTTCCGGTGATTTTGCAGAAGAAGGGGAAATATTGAAAGACGGTTTGGTGGTGATTCGTGAAGCCGGACAACCGGATCGTTCTCTGATTGCCGAGAGGACCGTTTTAAATAAAATTTCCGGTAAGAGATATTGGATAACATTCGAGTTCGGAGGTTCTCGACAAGATATTCGTTTAGTTGCCGACGGATTTTAATCGTTAACTGTTGATAAAACAAGCAGGGTGACTCGAAGAAAATTTATTCCTCGGTCACCCTGCTTGTTTCGGTGTAAGAGCCAATCTGTATTTCTCCGATAAAGATGAAACAGGCCCTGAAAATAGCGTTACTTATAATCTTTCAACATCTCTTGTAAACGTTGACGGGCAAAGAAGATGCGGCTTTTAACTGTGCCTAACGGCAACTCCATCTTTTCTGCAATTTCATGATATTTGAATCCCGCCACGTGCATAGAGAACGGAACTTTGTATTCGTCCGTAAAACTGTTTATTGCTTTGGTAATTTCTTTCACGGTAAAAGAGCCTTCGGGAGTATTGAATCCTGATTCTTGAGGGAGATTAAGATGATATAAATCTTCGGTTTGATCGACGATGGTCTGATTGCGGACTATGCGTCTGTAATTGTTTATAAAGATGTTCCGCATAATCGTAAATACCCAACCTTTGAAATTTATATTATCGATATACTTCTCCTCGTTATCGAGGGCTTTTAATGTTGTGTCTTGAAGCAGATCTTTTGCTTCTTCCCGGTTCGATGTCAGCATATAAGCAAAATTTAGCAGATTGTCTTGTAATCCCAACAATCTCTGTTGAAACGAATTTGAATTCATACATTCAAGAATTTAGATTAATTAATTGATATTGTCTTATATTGCTACTGCTCTTTTATCGAAGTTATTAAGATAAAGGGAGAGTTCAAAAAATATTTTCTTAAAAAAATCCCTTTTGTATAGTTAAATAACAAAAGTTGTGCTTTTTTGAAATGTGTTGAGTTTTCTTGAGGGCATTTTGACATTGATTGCTTTTTTGATGCCTCTTCTTCGAGATCTGTTTGACTTGTAGTTTTGCTCATTGTTGTAGATTTTGTTTTTTGGTTAATATAAATAATTTATGTTCAATGGTCGAATTTTGATTTCAAGACCCGAGTTTGTCGTTTTTATTCGCTTTTTTCTGAATAAAAATCGTAACTTCGGCAATGTGTTCCGAAAGAAAAGCGGATAACAGAAATAGTCTGTATCCATCTGTTGAAATCGGACACATCTTTTTATATAACGTATAAGTGATGAAAAAGTTCTGGATTATAACTATTATTTCACTATTTACTTACATTCAGGTAGGATATTCCGGTGAAAAACCGTTGTATTATAAGATCGATATTAAAAAAGAGATCGGGAGTACTACGTGGCGGTATATGCAACGCGGTTATAAAGAAGCTGTAGACCATGATGCGCAAGGAATAATATTGCATATGAATACATACGGAGGAACTGTCGTTCATGCAGATTCTATACGTACCCTTATTTTGAACAGTGCGATACCGGTATATGCTTTTATCGATAATAATGCGGCCTCTGCCGGTGCGCTGATCGCCATAGCTTGTGACAGTATTTACATGCGTCCCGGAGGAAATATCGGTGCTGCAACTGTTGTGAATGAGACAGGGGCGGCTATGCCGGATAAGTACCAGTCTTATATGCGGGCGACGATTCGGTCTACTGCCGAGGCTCACGGAAAAGACACGACAATTACCTTGTCTGGCGATACGGTTATCAAATGGGTAAGAGACCCTCTTATTGCGGAGGCGATGGTCGATACCCGAATCGTTGTTCCCGGATTGGACGATTCTACCAAAGTCCTTACGTTAACAGCTCAGGAAGCTCTTAAATGGGGATATAATGAAGCAATCGTGAATAATGTTCATGAAATAGTGACCGAACGGCTTGGTGTGCCGGAATATACGTTGCAGACATTCAAACCGTCTGTATATGATGATCTTGTCGGTTTTTTGCTCAATCCGGCGTTGCAGGCGATTTTGGTAATGATAATTATCGGAGGAATTTATTTTGAGCTGCAAACTCCCGGCATCGGTTTTCCATCTGCTGCCGCCTTGATTGCTGCCGTACTTTATTTTGCACCTTTGTATCTGGACGGACTGGCGGCAAGTTGGGAGATTTTGATATTCATTGCCGGAATTATTTTGATGATTTTGGAACTGATTGTGATTCCCGGATTCGGAGTGGCGGGTATATTGGGTATTATTTGCATGCTTGCCGGGCTTGTTCTTGCGTTGGTAAATAATGTGGATTTTGATTTTGAAGGGGTATCTTCTCGAGAAATGAATCGTGGTATTTTTACCGTAATATCCGGACTTATCTGTGCTTTTATTCTGGTGATTTATCTGTCTCATAAAATCGGGCGTAAGGGAATTTTGCATCATCTTGCATTAGATTCATCCCAATCTGTGGAAAAAGGTTTTATTGCAGTATCTTCGGAGTATATGGATATGGTAGGTCGAGAGGGAGTGACAGTAACCATTTTGAGGCCTTCCGGAAAAGTTCGCATCGGAGAGGATGATTATGATGCCGTTTCTTTATATAATAAGTTTATTGAACGAGGAACGCCCGTACGGGTAGTAAAGGTGGAGAATGCACAATTATATGTGGTAACTATCGATAATAAAGAAAAATAAAAATAAGATTTATGAAATTTATAGGGATTATTCCGGCACGATATGCTTCGACCCGATTTCCGGGAAAACCGCTTGCCGATATGAAAGGCAAATATATGATTCAACGAGTATATGAACAAGTAAAGACTGTGCTGGATCGGGTTTATGTGGCTACGGATGACCGGCGTATTTTTGATGCGGTTCACTCTTTCGGAGGAAAGGCCGTGATGACCTCCGAAAATCATAAAAGCGGTACGGATCGCTGTTTCGAGGCCTATTCCCGTATAGGAGAGGGAGAAGATGTCATTATCAATATACAAGGCGACGAGCCGTTTATACAGACTCGGCAAATAGAGGCGATTATGGAGTGTTTTGAATCTGAGGGAACACAAATCGCAACTTTGGTAAAGCCGTTTACGAAAGAAGACGGTTTTGATGCTTTGTTCAATAGCAATTCTCCCAAAGTCGTACTGAATAATCGGAATGAAGCTCTTTATTTCAGCCGTTCTATTATTCCGTATATTCGTAATTATAAATATGACACATGGCTCGATCATCATGTTTTTTATAAACATATAGGGATGTATGCTTACCGGGCAGATGTATTGTCTGAAATAACTGCGTTGCCTCAGTCTTCGTTGGAGATCGCCGAATCATTGGAACAATTGAGATGGCTGCAGAACGGTTATCGTATCAAGGTGGGAATTACTACGCAAGAAACGATAGGGATCGATACGCCGGAGGATCTCGAAAGAGCTTTGAAATATTTATAGAGTTTCTTCGAGATTTTATCTGAAAAATAAAAATGATTTATTATAGGAGATTATAAATATGCTTGACCGGAAAATAGAGCCGGAAATACATGACTTCGATTTATTAACGTTGCCTAAGGCAGATTGCCGTATTCTTCCGAATGGAGTGCCGTTATACGCGATCGATATGGGAGATCAGGAAGTGAACCGTATCGATATAATGTTTAATGCCGGACGATATGAACAGAATGTTCCGTTAGCAGCAGAAGCTGCTAATGCTATGTCGAGGGAAGGTTGTAGGGGACTGACATCTGTGGATATTGCAGAAAAACTCGATTTTTACGGAGCATGGTTGCAAAGTTCCGTATCTTATCACAATTCATATATGACACTCTATTCGCTGAACCGGAGTTTCGGTGAAGTGTTGCCTATACTTGAGTCTGTCATTTATGAACCTATGTTTCCGGAGAAAGAATTTAGGACATATATAGAACGGAGTAAGCAAAGATTATTGGTTGAACAAGAAAAGGTGCAGACTTTAGTAAATCGGGAATTTTTCGGACAATTATTCGGGAAGGATCATCCTTATGGTCGTCCGGTAGAAGTTGAGGACTACGATCGTTTGACCATAGAAGATTTGAAGATATATCATAGAGACTTTTATTGTCCTGAACATTGCAAGATCGTTATTTCGGGGAAAGTTACGGAGTCTATGATTGATAGAGTTTCCGATTGTTTCGGGCAAAAGAGGGAATCTCCGATGATAAAATCCGAGCAAAAGAATTATCCGATTGTCCGTTCAAAAGAACATTTCAGGTATTTTGAGAAACCCGGAGCTTTGCAGTCGGCTGTGAGAATCGGTATGCCGGTAATCAGCCGAACTCATCCCGATTATATGAAGCTCAGAATTCTGAATACTGTATTAGGTGGATATTTCGGAAGTCGTCTTATGTTGAATATTCGCGAAGATAAAGGTTTTACTTACGGAATATCATCTTCTGTAATCGGGCTGAAAGAAGATGCTTACCTTTCTGTGTCGACGCAGACCGGTACGGAATATGTACGGCCTCTGATAGAAGAGGTATTCAATGAAATAGAGAGGTTACGGGAAGAAAAAGTGCCTGAAGAAGAACTGAAAATGGTAAAAAGTTATCTGTCGGGAGAGTTAGCTCGTATTTTCGACGGTCCGTTTTCTATTTGTGATGCTTATATTTCTTTGATTGCGAATCAACTCGATTTTGAATATTATGACCGACAATTTATGACGGTTCAGTCTATAACGGCAGAGGAACTACAAGAGGTTGCTTGCAAATATTTTGTCAGAGATAAATTTTATACTTCGGTTGCCGGTCAGATGTAATAAAGAGTTATTTATTCTATCAGATTCGTGTTACTGAAATGATAGAATAACAAATTATTCATTATCTTTGTTATTAACTAAAAAGGTGTTGATTATGAATAAAACATTGACTATTGCATTGGTTGCTCATGATAATCGTAAGGCCGATTTGGTCGAATGGGCGGTGCATAACGCCGAATTGCTTTCTAAACATCATCTGGTATGTACCGGTACTACCGGAAGTTTGATTAAAAAAGCGTTTGATGAACATGGGATAAAGGCAGATATAACCTGCATGAATTCCGGGCCTCTCGGTGGAGATGCGGAGATTGCGGCGATGGTAGTAAAGCATCAGATAAATCTGGCTGTTTTTCTGATCGATGATTTGAATCCCCAACCGCATGAAGCGGACATTCAGATGCTGCTTCGTCAGTGTCGGGTTCATAATGTACCTATTGCTTGTAACCGTTATAGTGCCGATTTAATGATTACGAGTACGCTATGGGACAATGACGATTATGTGCCTACTGAGCCGAAATATGTGTATTTTAAAAGATAATTCGGAAAATAAGAATAGCGAGGGAGGTAAAGATCTTTTCCTCCCTCGCTATTCTTATTTTATTTCACCTATTTGAAATTTTATTCGGAATTGCAATATTGTTCGGGAAATAGATTTTTAGAACGGAACATCATTATTTTGTTGTTGCAAAAAATCTTCTGCAGCATTAGAAGAAGTATGAGAAGGAATAGGAGCGGAAGAAAATGTTTTTCCGCTGTTCATCCCTGATCCGAATGTTCCGTATATCTCTGTATCGTCGTTAAGATTTTGGAATCTTGCATATTCTCCTTTGAAACGTAATCGCACATCGCCTACAGCACCGTTACGGTGCTTGGCTATGATTATTTCTGCAAGTCCGATCAGGGAATTTCCTTTTTCGTCTTCGGTTATTTTATAATATTCCGGACGGTGGATAAAACACACCATATCGGCATCCTGTTCGATTGCACCCGATTCACGCAGGTCGGCTAATTGGGGACGTTTTCCGTCGCCTTGTCGGGTTTCTACACCACGATTCAACTGGGAAAGAGCGATGATAGGAATATTCAGTTCTTTCGCCAATCCTTTTAATGACCGGGAGATCGTACTTACTTCTTGTTCACGACTTCCGAAATTCATGCCACTGGCATTCATAAGCTGCAAGTAGTCGATAATGATCATCTTTATGTTGTGCTCTCTGACGAGTCTTCGTGCTTTGGTACGGAGTTCGAATACCGATAAACTCGGAGTATCGTCTATATATATAGGTGCATCGTAGAGGTCCTTGATTTTTGCCATTAATTGTTCCCATTCGTATGGTGCTAATTGTCCGCTTTTTATTTTCTCTCCGGTAATTTCGCACGTATTTACAATCAACCGGTTAACTAATTGTACATTAGACATTTCAAGAGAAAAGATAGCTACCGGCGTATTATAATTGATGGCCATATTCTTTGCCATGGACAGAACGAATGCGGTCTTTCCCATTGCAGGACGAGCGGCGATGATAACCAAATCCGAGTTTTGCCAACCCGATGTCATTTTATCCAAATCATGAAATCCCGATTGCAATCCGCTTAGTCCGTCTTTTCGGTTCGATGCGATTTCCAGAATGTTGAGCGCTTCTTTAATAACCGGATTGATTTGAGTGACATCTTTTTTTACATTTCGTTGGGATATTTCAAATAATTTGCCTTCGGCTTCCTGCATCAGGTCATCGACATCATTTGTCTCATCGAAAGCTTTCGTTTGTATTTCACTGGAAAAGCGGATCAATTCGCGGGCAAGATATTTTTGTGCGATAATGCGGGCATGGAATTCTATATTTGCGGCAGAAGCCACCCGACCGGTAAGTACGGTTATCGTATATTCTCCGCCGACTTCTTCCAATTCGCCTCTCCGCCGGAGTTGTTCGGTAACGGTAAGCATATCGATAGGTTGCTGTCTGAGTGCCAGATCTACGATAGCCGAATAAATAAGTTGGTGAGTATGCTCATAAAAACACTCCGGTTTTAAAATATCGCTGACGATAGAATAAGCATCTTTTTCGAGCATAAGAGCGCCCAATACCGCTTCTTCGAGCTCTTTTGCCTGAGGTTGAAGTTTCCCTAAGTCGGTGATAGACGGTAAATTATTTTTTGCAGATCGATAATTGCGTTTCTGTTCCATAAGTAATATTGAAGATGTATTGCAAACGTAGATAAACTTTTTAGCCTGACAAAATTAAGAAATAGAATCTTATTAACGGATTATTCTTCTCTATCTTTATCGAAATGTGGATAAATAATCTGTATTTTTGCAAATAAATCTTGTTAAGCTATGATTACATTTCCGAATGCAAAAATAAATCTCGGACTGAATATTGTCGCAAAACGTCCGGATAATTATCATAATCTTGAGACGATATTTTACCCTATTTCGTTGGAAGACGCATTGGAAGTTGTCGATTTACCCGGAAAAACGGATGCTTGTTTGCATATTTCGGGTTTACAAATAGACGGAGAACCGAATAAAAATTTGATAATTCGGGCTTATGATTTATTGAAAGCAAGCTTTGATTTACCTGCCGTAGATATTTATTTGCATAAGGTGATTCCTTTCGGTGCAGGTCTGGGAGGCGGATCATCGGATGCTGCATTTATGCTCCGTCTTTTAAAAGACAAGTATAAGTTGCCCGTTTCGGAAGAGATGCTATTCTCTTTAGCCGCTCGTTTAGGGGCAGACTGTCCTTTTTTTCTTTTGAATAGGCCGGTATTGGCTACAGGTATAGGAAATGAATTCACGCCGGTTTCTCTTACTTTAAAAAATTATTATCTGGTGCTTGTCAAGCCCGATATTATGATTCCTACGGCAAAAGCTTATTCTTTGGTGAAGCCCGAGCAACCGAAAGTGCCGTTGTCCGAGATTGTAAAGAAACCTGTGGAAGAGTGGAAAAATCTTATGACAAATGATTTCGAAAAAAGCGTATTTTCTCATTATCCGGAAATTGCGGAGATAAAATCCCGATTATATGATATCGGTGCTGTTTATGCATCAATGTCCGGATCGGGTTCTTCGGTTTATGGCCTGTTCAGTAATTTGCCGGAGTTGCCGGACGATCTTTTTCCCGGAAGTTTTGTCTGGCAAGGAGAGTGCCGGTATTGATGTGAACGATTTGCCCGCTAAACTGTTATAAGGTCAAAGAAGAATTTCGGAGAACTTATATAATGTTATTATGTTGAAGAAACGGGTAGAAGAAGCGCTAAATGCTCAAATTAATGCCGAAATATGGTCGGCTCATTTCTTTTTAGCCATATCCCTTCATTTTGCAGAGAACGGTTATCCCGGGTTTGCCGCACGAATGAAATATCAGCATCAAGAAGAACATCGGCATGCTTTGAGACTTATGGATTATGTGATAGAACAAGGTGGAAAGGTCGAATTGCAGGATATAGTGGATATCCCTTCTGATTTTGGTGATCCAGTAGAATCTTTTGAACAGGTTTTGGTACATCTAATGCGGATTACGGATACTTTCGATACTTTGCTTGATGTTGTTTGTGACGAGAAAGATAGAGCTACGCGGGCTGTATTGGACTGGTTTGTGTTAAATCAAGTGAAAGAAGAAGCCGAGATTTCTCAGATTATTGCCTATCTAAAGCGAATGACGAACGAAAACGGATATTATATGATGGATTTAGAACTTATTAAAAAATATTAAAATATAAAGACTGACAAAACAACCTCGCAGAGGTGACAAAAATGCTGCCGATTCCTATTTGGCAGCATTTTTGTTGAACAGGAGGTGAGGTATTTTGTCGGATGATGATAATTTGTGGAGTCATGTTTCTGAATGCTTCGGTAAAATTTGATAAGAAAAGAAAAATATAGATAGCTATGAGTGATAAAAAGAACAAAAAGAATGAGATACATGATGAGAAGTCAGGTACTCAATCGACCGAAGAGGCTGCTGTTGAAACTTCTGAAGTTCCGGAGAATGTGACAGATGAAAATCTTCCGGAGGCAGAAGATGCAGCATCAGATGCTGCCAGTTTGACAGCAGAAATAGAAGAGCTGAAGGCGCAAATCGAACAACTTAATAAGGATAAGTTGTTGTTGATGGCCGATTTTGAGAATTATAGAAAAAGAACTCTTCGTGAAAAAGCTGATCTTATCAAAAGCGGTGGTGAGGATTGTTTGAAACGGATATTGCCGTTAGTCGATGATTTCGAACGTGGTTTACTTGCTATTAACGAAAGCACGGATGTCGAAGCGGTTAAAGAAGGTATGACTTTGATATATAATAAGTTCAAAACTTTCCTTGATCAACATGGTATAAAAGAAATTCCGGCCAAAGATGAAGATTTCAATACAGAATATCATGAGGCTGTAACGACATTCCCTGCTCCGAGTCCTGAGATGAAAGGCAAGGTAATCGATTGTGTACAAAAAGGATATACGATGAATGACAAAGTGATTCGCTTTGCCAAGGTTGTTGTCGGTGAATAATTGAAAGGGTAAGAAATGGCTAAGCGAGATTATTATGAAGTGCTGGATGTTGCCAAAAATGCAACAGACGAGGAGATAAAAAAAGCATATCGTAAGAAAGCTATACAGTATCACCCGGATAAGAACCCCGGCGATAAGGAAGCTGAAGAGAAGTTTAAAGAAGCAGCCGAGGCTTATGAAGTATTGAGCAATCCCGATAAGCGAAGTCGTTATGATCAGTTCGGACACGAAGGGTTGAACGGTGCGGCCGGTGGTGGCGGATTCAGTGCCGGAGGAATGTCTATGGAAGATATATTTTCTCATTTCGGAGATATTTTCGGTGGCGGATTCGGCGGATTCAGCGGTTTCGGTGGCGGTAGCAGTGGCCGAACACGGCGTCACGTTAACCGGGGATCGGATCTTCGGGTAAAAGTAAAACTTACATTAAAAGAAATATCTACCGGAGTCGAGAAGAAAATAAAAGTAAAAAAATATGTCGGATGTAAGGCATGTCACGGAACAGGAGCTGAGAACGGTACAGCTTACACGACATGTTCTACTTGTAACGGGAGCGGTGTCGTTACTCAGGTACAACAAACATTTTTAGGTGCGATGCAATCGACGACTACATGTCCCACGTGTGGAGGGGAAGGTCGCATTATAACAAAAAAATGTAATGTTTGTAACGGAGAAGGCATCTTAAAGGAAGATGAGGTTATTACATTGAATATTCCGGCAGGGGTAGCTGAAGGAATGCAGCTTTCGATGAGCGGAAAAGGAAATGCTGCCCGTCACGGGGGAGTAAACGGTGATTTGCTGATCGTGATAGAGGAAGAACCGCATCCGGAATTGTTACGTGATGAAAATGATCTGATATACAATGCTCTTCTTGATTTCCCGACAGCGGCTTTAGGAGGGGCTCTTGAAGTTCCTACGATAGATGGCAAGGCGAAAGTCAAGATAGAACCCGGAACTCAACCCGGAAAGGTATTGAGGCTGAGAGGAAAAGGTTTGCCCTCTATTAATCGTTACGGTGTAGGAGATTTATTGGTAAATGTTTCGGTATATGTGCCGGAGAGTCTGACTACATCGGAAAGACAGGAAATAGAGAAAATGAAAGGTGCTTCCAACTTTACTCCTTCCAAGTCTGTAAAAGATCGTATATTCAGCAAGCTGAAACACATGTTTGATTGATAGTGGTAATGTGAATTGAAAATAGCAATACGGCATCTGCGATTATTTGTGTAGATGCCGTATTTTTGTGAAAATACTTATGGTAGATTGTCCCGTCTATTTTGCTCCTCTACAAGGTTATACCGATGCTCCTTATCGAAATTATTTTCACACTTATTTCGGTGGAGTAGATGTTTATTATACTCCCTTTGTTCGTTTAGAGAATGGAAATAAATTTCGGAATAGAGATATTTCGGATATTGATCCTTTGCGGAATTCTGTGCCGATTCTTGTTCCTCAGGTTATAGCTTCCATTCCGGAAGAATTACGTTCTATACTATGTTTATTCGAAAAACAAGGTTATACAAGAGCAGATCTTAATTTGGGATGTCCGTTTCCTCTTTTGGTAAAACGCCATAAAGGTTCGGGTATATTGCCGTTTCCGGAAGAAGTAGAAGCCCTTCTTAAAGTATTTTTGGAGTTTCCTGCTATCGACTTTTCCATTAAGGCGAGATTAGGATGGGAGAGTGCAGATGAAATTTTTCGCTTATTACCTTTGTTGGAAAAATATCCGGTTTCACGAGTGGTTTTGCATCCCCGTTTAGGGATTCAACAATATAAAGGAAAAACCGATCTGAAAACTTTTTCCCGTTTTTATGAACTTTGTCCTATTCCGTTGATTTATAATGGTGATCTGGTAACTTTGGAAGATATAGAGTGTATTATTGCAGATTATCCTCATCTTGCCGGTGTCATGTTGGGAAGAGGTTTATTGACCGATCCATCATTAGCTTTGACGTATAAATCGGGTACTAAATTGCCGGATAGTGAATTTAGAGAACGTTTATATTGTTTCCACAACGCCTTGTTACAATATTATTCGTCTCATTATCAGGGAGGAGATCATCAAGTTTTGGCAAAGATGAAAACTTTGTGGGAATATTTATGCCCTGATATGGACAGAAAATTAAGAAAATGTATTCTTAAATCTCGTAACTTGGATGCTTATCGGAGTTATGTACAGGAAATATTGAAGAAATAGGATTGTTTATTTGATTTTATTTTTCTACTTTTCCCGAAGAAAAGATTTATTGTTATGCTATCTGTATTGATTCCGATATATAATTATGACTGTCGCAGGTTGATCAATTCTTTGTCTGCCCAAGCAGAGAATTTGGACGTTGAATATGAGATTTTAGCATTTGACGATGGATCATCTCTTTTCTTGGAAGAGAACAGAGAAGTAAAAAACTTGCCTCATGTCGTATATCGTGAATTGGGAAAGAATATAGGCCGTTCAGCTATACGAAATCTTTTGGCAGATGAAGCTCATTATCCATATCTTGTTTTTATGGATTGTGATATGCAAGTCGTATCGGACTCTTATTTGAAAAATTATCTTGATCAGATTGGGAATGCTCAGGTGATGTGCGGTGGGCATATATATTGTCGAAAAGAAGATTTATCAAGGGATAGATTTCTACATTGGGCATATGGGATGAAACGAGAGTCGAAAATTAAAGGAAACAAAAGAGCGTTTCTTTCAGGTAATTTTTTCATTGAGAAAAATATATTCGAAAAAGTTCGTTTTGATGGAAAAATATGGAATTATGGACATGAGGATACTCTTTTCGGAATAGAATTGATGAAAAATAATATTGCAGTTTTGTATGTAGATAACCCTTTATTGCATCAAGGATTAAATACGAATAAGGAGTTTCTTGAGAAAACAAAAAATAGTCTGAAAAATCTTTTTTTGATTTATATGAATCTTCTTTCGGAAAAAGATGCCCAAAATATACGACTTATTGCTACTTATGAAAAACTAAAAAAAATACGAATGACCGGGGTAGTTCGTGTTTTAGGAAGCGCTTTAAAGCCTATTATAGAGCGTAATTTGAATAGCCGTCATCCATCCATGTTTCTATTCGACTTTTATAAACTTGCTTATTTTTGTTCAGTACTGCATTCTGAAAGGAAAGTTTGATGCGTATTTTCTGTTTTTTTAGAAAAAATCAGATACTTTGAATACAAGTAAAGAGTTTGTCCTTATCATTTTTGAAAATGTTTATTTTGAGGATGCATTATTCCTGTTTCTGTTATTTGACTGAGGGTACAAGACAGCGTAAGGCAAGTAATACCGGACATATTCATGTGTAATATCAAATTCTGTAGAGTTCGTGTATTTGTTTCAGTTGATTTCCTTCTAATTTACTTTTTTATTGGAAAATTTAGCCAGGCTCTTAAACAATCTCTAAGTATTATATTGGCTATTGCACAAACAGCAAAAGATAGAGTTCCCGTAAACATTCTTTAGAATTTGATTGTTCTTTCTTTACGGGATGAAGTGAAATATGAAAAATGGTTTTAAGCTAACCTATTAAATACAGAAAATTATGAATATGTTTTGTTTTCAATGTCAGGAAACTGCTCGGGGCACAGGGTGCACGGTAAAGGGTGTTTGCGGTAAAGACCCTCAAACAGCAGCTTATATGGATGTGTTGTTGTATGCTGTCAGGGGAATAGCTATCGTGAACCGGACTTTACGTGAGAAAGGCACGGCAGATAACGAAATAGACCATTTTGTTTTGGATGCTTTGTTTTGTACGATAACCAATGCTAATTTTGATGATGAGGCTATAATAGTACGGATAAAAAAAGCGTTTGAAATAAAAAACATTCTTGTTGGAACAGCCAAAAAGCGGAATATCGCTTTACCGGATATGCCTGAAGTCGCTTATTTTGTTTCTGAAGAGAATTATCTTGCTGAAGCTGCTGAAGTGGGTGTATTGAGTGAGCCGAACGAAGATTTGCGCTCTTTGAAACAAATGGTAATTTATGGAGTGAAGGGTGCGGCAGCTTATACAGAACATGCTTTAAATCTCGGATTTGAGGATCATGACATATATGCGATGATAGAAAATGCCCTTGCAGAAATATCTCGCTTGGATATTTCTGCCGAGGAGCTTGTTTCTTTGGTGTTGAATGTCGGAGAGTGCGGGGTGAAGGCTATGGCTCTTCTTGATAAGGCGAATACCTCTTCTTATGGAAATCCTGAAATTACGAAAGTTAATATCGGAGTAGGTAAACGCCCGGGGATTTTGGTAAGCGGACATGATCTGAAAGATTTTGAAGAGTTGCTCGAGCAGACGGACGGTCAGGGTGTGGATGTTTATACTCATAGTGAAATGTTGTCTGCACATTATTATCCGGCTTTTAAGAAATATAAGCATTTTGTCGGTAATTACGGAAATTCATGGTGGCGTCAAAAAGAAGAATTCGAGACATTTAACGGTGTATTTCTTTTTACGACCAACTGTATTGTACCTCCATTAAAAAGTGCGACTTATGCCGATCGCATTTATACTACCGGTTCTGCCGGATTGCCGGGTGCAAAACATATTCCGAATCGTCAGAAAGGCGGAAAAAAAGACTTTTCGGCACTGATCGCTCATGCAAAACAGTGCCAGCCTCCTGTAGAGATAGAATATGGTGAGATAATCGGAGGTTTTGCCCATCATCAGGTATTGGCATTGGCCGATAAGATTGTCGATGCAGTCAAGTCTGGGGCAATTAAAAAATTTGTCGTAATGGCAGGGTGTGACGGACGTATGAAGTCACGTGAATATTATACGAATTTTGCGGAAGCATTGCCTAAAGACGATGTTATACTTACTGCCGGGTGTGCTAAATATCGTTATAATAAATTGTCTTTGGGTGATATAAATGGTATACCTCGTGTATTGGATGCCGGTCAATGTAACGACAGCTATTCTTTAGTGGTTATAGCTCTTGCTTTACGTGATGCTTTGGGATTGAAAAATATAAATGATTTACCAATTGTTTATAATATTGCATGGTATGAACAGAAGGCTGTTATCGTATTGTTGGCATTGTTGAGTCTCGGAATAAAAAATATTCATCTTGGACCGACTTTTCCGGCTTTCTTTTCACCGAATGTCCTGAAAGTTTTAGTTGAAAAATTCGGAATAACGACAATTTCTTCGGTGGAGGAAGATATGAAACGTTGGATTCATGCGTAACGTAGTTTGTATTGTGTTCCCCTTATCTGCCTGAATTGGAAAGAGGCAAATAAGGGGATTTGAATTTAATTTTCAGGCAGCAAGGGTAGCGCAAATACTCATATAAATGAGCATTCCTATAATGTCGTTTGTGATGGTGATAAACGGACCGGTTGCAATAGCCGGATCTATTTTGAATTTTTCTAAAGTGATAGGTACTATCGTTCCGAAAATTGAAGCGAATATGACTACAGAAAAAAGAGATAAAGATACGGCTATGGTGACAGCATCAATACCCATACGAAACCAGTTGTATCCGAATACAAGAAGAGAAATCATGCTGGCATTGATTAAAGCGACGGCTAATTCTTTCAGTATCTGTTTCCCTGCATTGTGTAATGCTAATGATCCGTTTGCCAGACCTTGTACTACGATAGCGGAAGATTGTATTCCGACATTTCCGCCAGTCCCTCCGATAAGGGGGATAAAAAGGGCCATTGCAGGGTTTGTAATAAATCCGGTTTCGAAATTTCCGAGAATAATCGAATTGGTAAGTCCTCCGAACATACCTATCAATAGCCACGGAAGCCGGGCAGAAGTTTGTGTATAAATGGTGTCGGTAGTCTCTACGTCTTGGGAGATACCGGATGCCAACTGGTATTCCCTTTCTGCTTGTTCGCGGACTTCGTCCATGACATCATCGACCGTAATGCGTCCTACTAACCGCCCGATACTGTCTATTACGGGAACAGCGACAAGGTCATATTTCTCGAATACCTGTGCGACTTCTTCGATAGGAGTGTCTGTTTTTACCGATACCGGATCTTTTTTCATGACGTGTTTGATCTTCGATACCGATGGGTTGGTTATCATCTTTTTTAGAGGAAAAACACCTTTTAGCCGTTCATCATCATCGACAACATATACATAATATATTTCGTCCATCTCTTCTGCTTGGATGCGCATCTCTTTCAGACATTCGGGCATACTCCAATTCTCATTTACGACAACCATCTCCGTACCCATAAGTCCCCCGGCGGTATCTTCGTCGTATTTCAATAAATCGACAATATCTCCGGCCTGTTCCACATCATCGATATGGGATAAGATTTCTTCCTGAGCCTCTTCATCCATTTCACGGATCAGATCGACAGCATCGTCCGTGTCCAAGTGGTCTATAAATTGTTTAGCTATGACCTCATTGGGAAGATGTTTCAATAATTTTTTACGATCATCTTCATCTAATTCGATCAATACATCTGCTGCTTTCTCGCTATCGAGAAGCATATAGATGAATTCTGCTTCATCTAGATCCAAAGCCTGATAAAGTTCCGCAATATCGGCGGGATGCAGACCTTTTAACAGTTCTTTGGCTTTTTCTGTATCGTTATTTTTAATGATATCTCGTACTTCCTTGATATATTCTTCTGAAAATTGTTCCATAATAAATTAAGCTTAAGGTTGAGGAATGAACTTTTCTATTTGGTTGGTAAGGTCGATAAATTGTTTTACCGAAAGCTGTTCAGGGCGTTTGTCGAAAACGGGATCTTCCAGTAATTCGCATTTTTTGCCTAATAGTTGTCTAAGTGAATTCCGAAGCGTTTTTCTTCTTTGATTAAAGCCTGTTTTCACTATGGTTTTGAATAATTTCTCGTTACACCCCAGTTGTTCTGTTTTATTTCGGGTCATTTTTATTACGGCAGATTTGACTTTTGGTGGGGGATTGAAGACGTGTTCGGGAACGGTAAACAGATATTCTATATCATACCATGCCTGCATAAGTACACTCAATATTCCGTAAGCTTTACATCCGGGCTTAGAAGCTATACGTTCTGCTACCTCTTTCTGAATCATTCCGCTGCAACATGGAATTTGGTTTTTATAATCGAGAACCTTGAAAAATATCTGGCTCGATATGTTATAAGGATAGTTTCCGATAACACAAAATTTTCCTGTGAAAAGATTTGTTAGATTCAATTTTAAAAAGTCTTGTTCCAATATTCTGCCGTCTAATTGAGGAAAATGTTCACTCAAATATCTGACAGATTCTGAATCCAATTCTACTACAATGAGGTCATGATTGTTTTGTATCAGGTATTGGGTCAATACTCCCATTCCCGGGCCTATTTCGAGAATAGGAATATCCTTATAATCGCCTACGGTATCTGCTATTCGGCGGGCTATATCGAGGTCTTTCAAAAAATGTTGTCCTAAAAATTTTTTAGGTTTTACCGAGTCTGTCATAAAAATTCAGGTAGCAGGATCGTTAATCAATGTATAATTTGCAAAGAGATTTTAATTAAATCCGGTAAAGAGATGTTTCTTTTATGGATAAAATCTATCTTTGCAATACACAAAGGTACAATAATATTTTTTTATCCCGATAAGTTGAAGAAATTACTCGGCAGTATATTGAAGTTTTTTATTCCGTTATTATGCGGAGCGGCTCTTTTTTGGTATCTGTACAGCCATTTGGATATGCACCAGATCGGAGTCATTTTACAATCTGAAATTAATTACTTTTGGATCGCTCTTTCTATGATTATCGGGTTGATGAGTCATATATTCAGAGCATTGCGTTGGAAGTTGCAGTTAAAGACCTTAGGAGTAGATCCTTCGGTAAAAGCCCTGACAAACGCTGTTTTCGGTATGTATGCCATGAATCTGTTGATTCCCCGTGTAGGGGAAGTGTGGCGTTGTACTTATTTGGCGCGTCGGGAAAAAATGTCTTTTACGCAGGTTTTGGGTTCTATTATATCCGAGCGTTTGTGCGATACGTTAACATTGGTTTTTCTTACTGTTATAACATTTTTCTTGCAGATGAAGGTTTTCCGGGATTTTTTACGAAAATTTCCTACAATTGAGGAAACTCTCTGGCGGATGATTACAACACCTTGGCTGTATATCTGCATGTTTATGATGGTCGGATTTTTGATTTGGCTTTTTACAAAGAAAACCGAGAATAGATGGGTAGCAAAGGTAAAAAGCATTGTAAAGAATCTATGGTATGGTTTTCGTACGATATTGCGGATGAAACAAGTAACGATGTTTTTGCTATATACCGTTGCGATATGGTTCTGTTATTTTTTGGAACTTTATGTATGTTTTTTTGCTTTCGGTTCGATGCAGCATTTAGGAGTTTTGGCAGCTATGACGTTATTTGTTATGGGAAGCCTCAGTATGGGAATTCCGGTACAAGGTGGTGTCGGCCCATGGCACTTGGCTATTATTGCGGCACTTTCTATATATGGTATAGGAGAAAATATTGCCGGAGCGTTTGCTTTGGTTGCACATGGATCTCAAATGTTATTGATCATATTATTAGGAATTTATACTCTGTTTTCTGTTTCGTTAGAGAAAAAAAAAGACCGAAGTGCCGGATGGGCGGATTTTGTCGGATCGAGGCGGGAAAATGATAATTATTAACTGTAAAAACAGATAAATTTATGAAATCTGAAATCGAAACTTTACAGCCCGAAGCCGTATGGCGTCATTTTAGTGCTATTTGTAAAATCCCGCGTCCTTCCGGACATTTGGAGAAAATAACGCAATATATTCTGGATTTTGGTAAAAATTTGGGATTAGAAACGGTTTTGGATAAGGCGGGAAATGTTTTGATACGTAAACCAGCAACTCCCGGTATGGAAAATCGAAAACCTGTGGTTTTGCAAGGACACATGGATATGGTGCCTCAGAAAAATGCGGATAAAGTTCATAATTTTGAGACAGATCCGATAACTTCTTACATCGATGGGGAATGGGTCACAGCTAATGGTACGACCTTAGGGGCGGATAATGGAATCGGAATCTCTTCGATTTTGGCGATTCTTGAGTCTGAGACATTGAAGCACGGGCCGTTAGAGGCGTTGTTTACTTATGATGAAGAGACGGGGATGTATGGAGCTTTAGGGTTGCAACCTGATTTATTGCAGGCAGAGATATTATTGAATACCGATTCGGAACAAGAAGGTGAATTATATATGAGTTGTGCGGGAGGAATTGATCTTACTGCTAGTTTTAGATATAAAGATGAACCTTATATTCCTGAAAATGAAATAGCTTTAAAGATTATTGTGTCTGGATTAAAAGGGGGACATTCTGGTGTGGATATTCATTTGGGGCGTGCAAATGCAAATAAGCTGCTGTTTCGTTTCTTGAAACATGCCGTACAAGAGTATGATGCTCGGCTGGCATGGGTCAGCGGAGGAAATTTGCGTAATGCTATTCCTCGTGAAGCTGAGGCGGTTGTTACTATTCCGGCCGAATATAAATCGGACTTTTTAGATGAAGTAGCCGATTTTGAGGCTCTCTATATCCACGAATACGGTTTGATTGAAGATGATTTGACTTTGACAGCAGAGGAAACCGGATTACCGGATTTTTTGATTCCTGAGCCTATACAGGACGATTTGATAAATGCCGTTGTCGGTTGTCGTAATGGGGTAGCCCGAATGATTCCGGGAGTACCTGAAGTAGTGGAGACATCTTCTAATTTGGCGATTGTTCGCTCGTCTGAAGGCTCGATAGAGGTACTTATCTTAATAAGAAGCTCGAGTGAAAGTATGAAGCAAGCTTTGGTCTCAAGTCTGGAGAGTGTATTTTTATTAGCCGGTGCTAAGGTAGAGACCAGCGGGGATTATCCCGGTTGGGAGCCGAACCTCAATTCACCGGTGCTTAAGGTGGCAAAAGATGTACATAAGAAAGTATTGGGATTTGATCCTGAAGTAAAGATTATGCATGCGGGACTCGAGTGCGGCATTATTGGTGCGGCATATCCTAATTTAGATATGATTTCGTTCGGTCCTACGATTAAGTTTCCTCATTCTCCGGATGAGAGAGTAAATATAGCATCGGTTGAACATTTTTGGAATTTTCTGACAAATTTGGTGGAAAATATTCCTGCTCGTTAAACCTTTGTAGGATTTCGCTGTCTAAGGACTGTTTTTGGACAAGAAAGGAGGCTGAAATCAACCGTATAAATATTTGAACTATTATATATAGGATTCTGCCCCATGACAGAGTCCTATATTTTTATAAGTATACGCACATCTACAAAAAATAAATAGCTCAGAGATTGCATGAAAAATAGGTATGTAAAGAATTTATTGAAAATCGGTATTCCCGTTTTACTTATTGGTGGGTTGATTGCAGTTAAGTTGATGGATTCTCCAGCGGGAGAAAGTAAAAAAGATATTAAGAAGGGAACGCAGATTCCGGTCAATGCATTTATTGTGAAGCCGTTCAGGTTGAGTTCCGATATTCAGGCTGTCGGGACATTGTTGCCGAATGAAGAAGTCGATTTGGTCGCTGAAACGACGGGAAAAATTGTCGGAATTTATTTTAAGGAAGGGCAACATGTCGAAAAAGGAGCATTATTGCTTAAAGTCGATGATTCTGATTTGCAAGCACAGTTGAAGCGTGCACTTTTTCAGCAGAAACTGTTGTCCGAGAAATTGGAACGTCAACGCATATTATTTGAAAAAGATGCTGTTAGCCGTGAAGAGTTTGATCAGGTACAAACTGATTATAATTTGATAGAAGCAGATATTTCTCTTTTGAAAGTAAAAATAGATAAGACGGAATTAAGAGCTCCTTTTGCCGGAGTTCTCGGGTTTCGTAATGTCAGTTTAGGAGCATATTTACAACCGAGTACGATCGTCACACGTTTAGTTGATGACGGGTTATTGAAAGTCGAATTTTCAGTTCCGGAAAAATATGCGGGAAAAGCATTGGTCGGGGCAATGGTACAGTTTACGACGGAATCGTCCGACAAGAAATTCAATGCGTCGGTATATGCTGTTGACTCTAAAGTCGATTCGGATACTCGTACTATTTCGATACGTGCCCGTTGTGAAAATCCCGGTCGATTATTAGCTCCGGGAATGTTTGCCCGGTTAAATCTTATAACCAGAGTCTCCAATCATTCGTTGCTTGTTCCTACACAGTCGGTTGTCCCTGAAATGGAAGGTAAAAAAGTTTGGATGTTAAGAAATGGGAAAGCTCATTCTACCGTTATAGAGACAGGACAACGTACAGAGAATAAAATCGAGGTAATCTCGGGTTTGTCGGTCGGGGATACCATATTGGTAACCGGATTGATGCAAGTAAAAGAAGGGGCTGCCGTAAAGCCTGAAACCGTAGAATAACATTAAACTGTATTGTCCGCCATGAGTCTATCTTCTGTCAGTATAAAACGTCCGGTCCTTGCTACGGTGATGAATTTGGTATTTATCATTATAGGTATGATCGGTATAACATTTTTAGGTGTCCGAGATTATCCCAGTGTCGATCCTCCTATTATATCGGTGAGTACGACTTTCACCGGAGCAAATGCCGATGTTGTGGAAACGCAAATTACCGAACCGTTAGAGTCTGCTATTAATGGGATTCCCGGAATCCGTTCTTTGGTAAGTCAGAGTCGGGATGGTCGGAGTAATATAAGAATAGAGTTTGAGTTGGAAGTGCCTCTCGAGACAGCGGCGAACGATGTTCGTGACAAAGTTTCGGGAGCGTTGAGAAAATTACCTGAAGATATAGATCCTCCGGTAGTTTCAAAAGCCGATGCCGACGCTCAGCCGATTTTTGGCCTTTATTTAAGTAGCGATACCCGTTCGATTATCGATGTAAGTACGTATGCCGATTTGCATCTTAAAGAACGGTTGCAAACGATTCCCGGTGTAAGTAGCGTAGAAATATGGGGAGAGAAAAGGCTGGCGATCCGGCTTAAAATGGACCCGATGTTATTGTCTGCCTACGGTCTTACGCCGATGGACGTGAGTAACGCCGTTTCTGCCGGAAATGTAGAGTTGCCTTCGGGACGTATCGAGGGAGATAACACAGAATTGACGGTGCGTACGATGGGACGGTTGTTGACGGTAGAGGATTTTAATAACCTCGTGCTGCGTCGGGATGGGGATAAAGTCGTTCGTTTCAGAGATGTAGGAAAAGCTACCGTCGATTCGGAGAATAATCGTTATATAATGAAGATGAATAACAACCCTATGGTGGGGTGTGTTATTATCCCGCAGCCGGGAGCTAATTATGTGGATATTGTGGATCGGGCATATAAGGTAGTGGAAGATATTAAAGCCGATTTGCCGGATGATATGCAATGCGGTATTTATCAAGATGATACAGTGTTTATCCGCAATTCGATCAATGAAGTTAAAAGTACGATTGTAGAAGCTTTTGTTCTCGTTGTTCTTATTATATTTTTATTTTTACGTAACTGGCGTACGACGCTTATACCTGTGTTGACGATACCGATATCTTTGGTCGGTACATTTTTTATAATGTATTTGGCCGGATTCACGATAAATATCCTTACACTTTTGGCAATCGTTCTTTCAATAGGTCTTGTTGTCGATGATGCTATTGTCGTGATGGAGAATATTTATAATAAGGTAGAAAAAGGCATGTCTCCTTTGGAAGCCGGGTTTAAAGGTTCTCAGGAAATATTCTTTGCGGTAATTGCTACGACGGTTGCATTAGTTGCCGTATTTGTGCCTATTGTCTTTTTACAAGGAACGACCGGTCGTCTTTTTCGTGAGTTTAGTGTCGTAATCGCGGGAGCTGTAGCGATATCTTCATTTGTTGCGTTGTCGTTCACACCGATGCTTTCGACTAAATTGTTAACCCGAAATGTGACCGGTAATTGGTTTTACAGAGTTACCGAACCTTTTTTCGTATGGTTTACGAATGCGTATCGCAGTAGCCTGGAATCTTTTATGCGGCATCGTTATATCGCTCCGATTATTTTATTATTGTCGGGTGTAGCCATCTATTATTTTTGGATGACGTTACCCTCCGAAATGTCTCCGATGGAAGATCGTGCTCAGTTGAGGGTCGTATCTACGGCGACAGAGGGATCGAGTTTTGAATATATGGACCAGTATATGACGGATTTGACTACCTATTTAGAAAAAGAAGTTCCGGAAGAAGATTTGATTATGTCTTTGACCGGAAGAGGAGGACAAACCAATTCTGCATTTTGTAATGTAATGTTAGTTCCGTCAGAAGATCGTGATCGTACTCAGCAGGAAATTGCCGATGATTTAGCTCCTCAATTGAAGCAGCTTACCGGTGCTCGTACTATGGTAACACAACGTCAGACTTTCGGCAATCAGCGGGGAGGATTACCGGTAGAGTATGTCATACAAGCAAAGAATCTGGATGATTTGAAAGGTATTCTGCCTAAATTTATGAATGAGGTTTCTCAAAGTCCGGAATTTTCTACTTATGATTTGGACTTGAAATTTACTAAACCGGAACTGACGATTAATATTAATCGGGATAAGGCCGCTTTGTTAGGGGTATCGGTAGAAGATATTTCGAGAACATTGCAGCTAACCATGAGTGATCAGAGGATAGGATATTATATCCTGAATGGAAAACAATATCAGATCATAAGCGAGTTCGATAAATCGCAACGGAATAAACCTGCCGATTTGGCAACGGTTTATGTGAGGGGAAAAGATAATAAGCTGGTTAGTTTAGATAATTTGGTGACAATGGAAGAGAGTAGTACGCCCCCTCGATTATTTAGATACGACCGTTTTGTCTCGGCGACAGTTTCTGCATCTCCGGCAAAAGGAAAGACATTAGGACAGGGTATCGATGAGATGGACAGAATCGCAGACAAAGTCTTGAATGAAGATTTTAAAACGACTCTGTCCGGAAGTTCAAAAGATTTTGTAGAAAGTTCTTCCAGTCTTTTGTTTGCATTTGTTTTTGCATTGATATTTATTTATCTTGTTCTTTCAGCCCAATTTGAAAGTTTCCGAGATCCGTTGATTATTATGCTTACAGTCCCGTTGGCATTGGTGGGAGCATTACTTTCTTTATGGTATTTCGGACAAACGATGAATATTTTTAGCCAAATCGGTATAATTATGCTGATAGGGTTGGTTTCGAAGAACGGTATTTTAATTGTCGAGTTTGCTAATCAGCGTAAGGCTGACGGTTTAAGTATGCATGAGGCTATACTTGATTCTGCTGTGGCACGTTTTCGACCCATATTGATGACCAGTCTTTCTACGGTGTTGGGAACACTACCTATGGCGTTGGCTACAGGTTCGGGTTCGGAGAGCCGTATCGCTATGGGTATTGCTGTTGTCGGCGGAATGGTATGTGCTACCGGATTGACACTTTATGTAATTCCGGCAATTTATACATATTTGTCGGCTTCTAAGATCAAAGTGGTTAATGAAGAAACTTATACGAAATCATGATAAGAAGTATTGTAATATTTTTTTTATTGATTTGTCCGTTGGGAGTAACGGCGCAAGAGACCTTAACACTTTCCGATTGCATCAGTAAAGCATTGGAATCTAATTACGGTATCCGTATTGCAAAGAATGAAGAACAGATAGAGCGTAATAACCAGAATTATTCTTCTTTTTTGCCTTCACTTTCGGCAGAAGGCACACAGAAAGAATCGATTATAAATTCGAAAAGGAAAGATGCGAATAGCGGAACAGAGAAAAAATTCAGTGGCAGCATTACCGATAATTATGGCGCTAATATAAATTTGAACTGGACTATTTTTGATGGTTTGGCGATGTTTACGACCCATGAAAAACTCAATGAGTTTATTGCTATCGGAGAACTGAAAACTCGTATGGCTGTTGAGAATTTGATAGCACAAGTTAATACAGAATATTATAATGTATTGGTACAGAAGAGCTTGCTGGATGCAGCTAAGCAAAGTCTCGATCTTTCCCGTCAACGATATGAAATAGCCTTACAGAAAAACCGGATCGGGAGTCTTTCAGGTTTGGAGCTGAAGCAGACCAAAATAGATCTGAATTCTGATAGTTCGACATTAGTAAAGCAGCAAGAGCAGTTGCGTAGTGCTTATATTACATTGAATACGCTGATGAATATCGATCTGCATAAAAGAGGATATGTAAAAGATACGATACTGTTACATCCGATGTACCCGAAAGATGAAGTGCAAACGTTGATGTTGAATAACAATACGACACTATTGATTGCTCGTCGGGAACAGAAAGTGTCGGAGCTTGATCTTAAATTGGCCCGGTCGGCTTATTTCCCTTCGGTAGATTTTACGGCAGGGTATAGTTTTTCACGGACTGAATCACCGGCATCTATATCGACTTTTAATCAGAATACCGGCCCGTTTTGGGGGTTTACACTTTCCGTACCGTTGTTTAATCGTTTAGAAACCCGTAAGAAGGTAAGAAATGCGAAGATTGAGATAGAAAATAGTAAGCTGAGTTATCAGGAAGTAGAGTTACAGATGTTAAGTGACTTGGCTCAACTTTATAACAGTTATGAGAATAACTTGATTATGGTCGGTTTTGAGTCGGAAAGTGCAGAAGTAGCATTGGTCAGCCTTAAAACCGCATTAGAAAGATATCGGCTCGGGAGTCTTTCGGGATTGGAGTTCAGAGAATTTCAACGAAGCTATTTAGATGCTGTAACTCGAAAAATTTCGGCTCAATTTCAGGCAAAATCAACCGAAGTCTCGTTGTTGTTGTTGAGTGGTCGTTTACAGATTCAGTAAAAACCTATTTGAATTTTGTACAGATCTTTTTTGAGTTGAAAAATTTAAATAGGTTCTGAACCTAAAAATCTATTGTATAATTCCGCTGGCCAGACAAAGTTCTTTATCATGGCTGTATATGACACCGAATTGTCCGGGGGCGATACCTTGTATTTTTTTTTCGGAAGTGATTCTGACAATATTATTGTCAATGCGTTGTATCGTTCCCGGTGTAAATTCCGGAGTGTGCCGATTTTTAAATGTGATCGGTGTATTATGTGAAAGGTCTCCGAGAGGATTTCCGGATATGAACTGGAATCCGCTTAAATCAAGAATGTTTCCGTATTGTGTTTCCGGGTCAGATCCGTTCGAAACATATAGTATATTCTGTTCAGGATCTTTTTTTATGACAAACCACGGTCCCCCGCTGAGGCCGAGACCTTTTCTTTGTCCGATGGTGTGAAACCAGTATCCTTTATGTCTTCCGACTATATGCCCACTTTTTAAGTCTATTATATCTCCTTCTTTTTCTCCTAAATAATTACGTATAAATTGGTTATAGTTAATATTCCCCAAGAAGCAAATTCCCTGACTGTCTTTTCTTCGAGCACTCGGAAGATTCTGTTGTAAGGCAATTGTTCTGACTTCGTCTTTCATCATATTTCCGATAGGAAATAGTAATTTGGAGATTTGTACGTGATTAAGTTGTGCCAAAAAATCGGTTTGATCTTTTATCGTATCTTTTGCAGTGGCGAGATAAGTAATATCATCCATGATTCGGGTATTAGCATAATGCCCTGTAGCTATTTTATCGAAGTCTTTTCCCCAATATTTTTCAAAAAATCCGAATTTGATGAATTTATTGCACATTACATCAGGATTAGGAGTCAGACCTCTTTTTATCGTTTCGAAAGCATACCCCATGACATATTCCCAATATTCGTTATGTAGAGAAACTATCTCCATCGGACATCCGTATTTACGAGCTATATAAGTGACTATTTCTATATCTTCCTCCGAGTGGCAGTCCAGATTTTTATCTTTATCTTCCATACCGATACGGATGTAAAATAGAGTAGGAGTATATCCGGCTTCTTTCAATTGATAGACGGCAACCGAACTATCGACCCCGCCGGAGGCTAACATGGCTATATTCATTGATATATTATGTTTTCTTAGTGTAGTTGTTTTGTTTTTTGAATAACGATATGATCATTCTTTTGTCTGCAAATGTACATGAAAATGGTGTAGATTAAATTAGAAAACACTTTTTTAATTATAATTTAGGTGCTTTTATAATATAGGTTCTTAATCAGTATAAATTTATTTTTAAATGCATTTTATTCGTTTGTATTTACAAATTAAGGCAGAATTATGAGTATTATTAATATCACTCTTTTACATTTGTTCTAAATAAATTTATACATAGTGAAAGCACATATACTAAATTTGAAAGCATACGTCCTGACCGTTGCTTTAGGTGCGGCATTTAATTATGGAGTTGCCGCAGAGAAGAAATCAGAAACTCCGGATACGAAAATTTACCAGCATTTTATCATTTACGGGCAAAGCCTTTCTACCGGACATCAATCTTATCCGGCTTTGACAACAGAACCTTTGTCGGGGAATTATATGATCGGAGATCAAATATGGATTAATCAAGGTAATCGTAATTCTGCGATTTTGAATCCGTTAAAATCCTCTTTAGCCTTAACCGAGAAAAGATCTCCGTTGAGTCGGAATGGCGGTATTGCCGAATGTCCGATCGTTGCCGCAGTCAATCATTTGAGATTAAAGATAAATGATCCGTCTGTTAATTATATTGCAACTTCTACGGGTGTGGGTGGAAAGACGATCGACCAATTATCGAAACATTGCCGGAATAAAAATATTTATCAGGAAGGTTTTTTGAAAGCGGCATTTGCCGCACCGCAGATAGCGGCTAAAGAAAATGCAACTGTGACGTGTCCTTTAGTGATTTGGATGCAAGGGGAATATAATTATTGGGCAGATACGACGAGGGGATTATTACCCCATATTCCGAATGTGGTGGGAAAAAATGAATATAAGACTTTAATGCTACGGTTGAAAAACGATATGCAAAATGATGTCGTTTCTATTTATAATCAGCACAGTAAGCCTCTTTTTATAACCTATCAGGTCGGTGCGCAATATACTCGAGGGAGAACCTTGAATATCGGTATGGCCCAATTAGAGGCTGCAAACGAAACGGAAGATATTATTTGTGCCGGTCCGGTGTATCCGATGACGGACCGCGGGGGACATCTCGATGCGAACGGTTACCGTTGGTATGGAGAGATGTTGGCTAAGGCTTATTACCGTACTATAATCGGGGGAAAACCTTTTATTCCTTTACAACCCGAAGAATTATCGAGAACTTCTGATTCTAAAGGAATTAAAATTTGTTTTAGAGTTCCTGTGAAGCCGTTGGTACTTGATGATTATACTACGGAAAAGATAAAAGATTACGGTTTCGCTATTTATAATGATGGTATCCGGCAAAAGATTACGGATGTAAAGGTAAAGGGTGATTGTGTGTATATAACTTGTGAAAAGGATTTATCGGGAGCAATAGAGGTGACTTATGCCGGAGCTGATGAATTTAAAGGTCATGGTAATTTGCGGGATAGTGACGATTATGAAGCATATTATACATATATCGATCAGGATGAAAAGAATAGCGATGGGACTTTTGTTTTTGCCCGGGATAAAGATAAGAATGGAAATTATGTCACTTTACGACCTAATTATGAACCGAGGGATAAGTTCGGCAATATCATATACGGTCATCCGTATCCATTATATAACTTCAGCGTGGCTTTTTATTATAAGTTAGATAAGGGTGTAAAAAAATACCGGATACATATTCCTGAAAAAGATAAGTCCAAATTAGATAAAGTCTTGGAGATAAATAAATAATTAATTAATTAATCTTTATTCTATATCAGTATGAAAAATAATTTACTAAAAAATGTACTCGTTGCTGCATTGTTTTGCAGTTCAGGCAACTATCTTTCGGCTACCGATTTGTATCTTTCTTCTGCCGGAAATGATACAAATAACGGTTTATCGGCAGAAACTCCGGTAAAAACTTTGTCACGGGCATTCACTTTGGCTGAAAACGGTGATGAGATACATGTGCTTGATTTTATTGATATTTCTGCCGAGCCTAAGAAAGAGGGTAGTACTTCGAATAATGATATTAAAGTAGATGGTTCTACCTCATTCGAACTTGGTGGTATAACCTATGCGACTTGGAATGTTCAGGGTAAAAATGGTGTGAGACCTTTGGATAAATCTTTGAAAATTATAGGGAAAAGTGCTGAAACTTGCGGATTTGTCGGAAATGGAACGACACGTTTGATTCGTATCGATTCTTTTAATCAATCGATAGAGTTTGCTAATCTTTCTTTCAGAGAAGGGAATAGTATTCCTATGGGAAATGATTTCGGTGGAGCGGTGTATATTCGGAATGCATCGGCATCTTTTATCGATTGTGTTTTTGACGGTAACTCTGCTGACGGAAGAGGTGGTGCGGCTGTTTATGCTTTGTTGGAACAAGATCGGTTTAGTGTGTCTTTTACCGGTTGCTCATTTTCCGATAATACGACGGGTAAAGGGAACGGAGCTGTAGCTCATATTTTAGCAGGTAAAAATATTTTGTTCAAAGAATGTCTTTTTGAGAATAATACGACAACGGGTCTGGGAGGCGTATTTTTCGTGCAAGGAGATCTTATGCTTAGAGTTGAAAAATCTGTATTCAAAAATAATACCGCAAAAGACGGAGGCGTGTTTGCATTTTTGGATAATGCGGCTAAAAAGACCGGAGCTTATTTTGAAGGTTGTGCATTTTTGTATAATTCCGTTACAGAACATGGTGGAGCTGTTTATGTAGATAATAAAACAACCGGATCGACATGTGATTTGTCTTTTATCAATACGACTTTTTACGGGAACCATGCCGCATCTTTCGGAGGTACTATTATGATGAATAACGGTAAAGACGGAAGCGTGCTTAATCTTGTAAATTGTACGATTACCCGTAATACGAGTGCTTTCGGTGGGGCGACACCTCAAGCCGGAATACGTGTTACTGCTGGCGCTGCCAATACCGTAATCTATAATATATATAATTCTATTATTGAAAATAATTATCTGAAAGATGATCCTACGAAAGTCTTGGATATGTCTGTACAAGGTAATGATTCTTATCTGATAGACGGGAAGAATTTTAATCTTAAAAATTCTTTTTTGGGACGTTTGTTGGCGGATCATGGATATACTTCTCCTCTCGAAAATGAAAATTATATAAATTATAATGGCGGATCGATTGCGGGATTGGCTATCGATCCGGATAAATATATTGCCACGCAAAACAGTGTCCCGGTTTATACCACTTCTCCGGCATATCGTCAGGGGAATGCTGAATTTTTGCAGGATTTAGGCATTATGACCGATCAATTGGGTGCGATACGTTCCTTTGCCAACGGACGTTGTGCATCAGGAGCGATCGAGACGCCGCTGACTCCCGGTGGCGGAGAAGGAGAATCGTCGGTTTATGAGCATTTTATAATATACGGTCAGAGTCTTTCTACCGGGCATCAGTCTTATCCTTCTATGTCTACCGAATCTTTAGAGGGTAATTATATGATCGGAGATCAGGTTTGGATAAATCTCGGGAATACGACTTTTGATAAGTTTAATCCATTAAAAGCATCTTTGGCTATTTCGGATAAAAATTCGGCTAAGACTAAAAATGGCGGAATTGCCGAATGTCCTATCGTTGCAGCGGTGAATCATCTTCGTTTAAAATTGAATGACCCTGATGTAAAATATGTAGCGACTTCTACCGGTACGGGAGGCAAGACGATAGAACAGCTTTCAAAACATTGTACCAACGGATATTTATATAATGATTTTAAATATGCGATGTTTTACGGGGCTAAAATTTCTCGGGAACTGAACAGCGTGATTTCTTGTCCGGCAATTATTTGGATGCAAGGAGAATATAATTATACTTCGGATTCTGAAAAGGGATTGACTCCGGGTGTACCCAATACAACTGATAAGAATGAATATAAAGCGTTGTTGTATAAATTGAAGAATGACATGCAGCAGGATGTCATGAACAGTTATGCTCAAAATGAGAAACCCTTGTTTATCACTTACCAGACCGGCGCGCAATATACTCGGGGGAAAACTTTGGAAATAGGTATGGCTCAATTGGAAACTGCTAATGAGAATGAGGATATGATTTGTGCCGGTCCGGTGTATCCGATGACAGACCGAGGGGGTCATCTCGATGCGAACGGTTACCGTTGGTATGGCGAGATGTTGGGCAAAGCATATTACCGTACGAAAGTATTGGGGCAACGCTTTGTTCCTTTGCAGCCGATAGAGATCTCCCGTACGGATAATGCGAAAGAGATAAAAATTCGCTTCCTTGTTCCGAAATTACCTTTGGTATTGGATGATTGGACAGTACAAAAGAAGACGGATTATGGCTTTAGAGTATATAATGATAACGCACAACAGACAATAACGAATATCCGGATAGAAGGAGATTGTGTTTATTTGACTTGTGCTCAGGATTTGAGTGGTGTAATTGAAGTAAATTATGCCGGAGATGGAGCAAACGGCGGACATGGTAATTTGCGTGATAGTGATGATTATGAGGCTTATTACAAATATATCGATCATGATAAGAAAAATCCAGACAACTCTTATTTCTATCCTCGTGATAAAGAAAATGATAACTATGTGACTTTGAGACCTGATTATGAACCGAAAACGCAGTCGGGAGAAATTATGTACGATCAACCTTATCCGCTTTATAATTTTAGCGTAGCATTTTATTATAAATTAGATAAGGGCGAGCAAAATTATAAAGTTCCGAATCTGGATGATATTACCGATTCGGCAGAGGCTGTTCAAGTAAGTGGAGCATCTTTGCATCAAGCCGGTAATTCTATTCTGTTAAAAGGAATTAAGACTCCTGTACAGGTAAAACTTTATTCTCTTTCAGGAAGTTTATTGCAAATTATTGATGCACCTCAAGCCGGTTTATATTCTTTGAATGATTTTAATAAAGGTATTTATATCGCTAAAGCGGTAATTGACGGGAATCCTTGTACTCTGAAAATATCGATACGGTAAAATTTTAATAATTAAGTGAGAAATGGGCTGTCTTTTGAGGGCAGCCCATTTTTATTGATAATGAAGAGCTTGTTGCCGTTCAATTATCAAAGAATAACTTTCTTTATTTCATTTCCTGCTTTAATCAGATAAACTCCTCGAACAGATAAGTTTATAAAACATGAGTTTTCAATTGTTACGGTATCATAGATGATTGCACCGTTTAATGAGAATACAGTTATCTTTTCTCCTGAGGAAAGTCCGGACAAATGTATTTTTCCGTTTGATACTGTTACGTTAAAAGAGCTGTTTTCAGATTTATCGACAGCCGAAGTTCCTTTATTCACATTTTCCGATTTTTCTCCGAGACTTCCGGCTTCGTTGACGGCCTGGATGCAATATTCGTCGTTGTCTTTACTTGCTGCATCGGTATAAGATGTTTCGGTAGTAAATCCGATTACTTCATTATTGCGAAGTATTACGTAACAGATGGCATAAGGTACGGCTTCCCAACTAAGCACATTTTCTGAGATCGTTACATTTTGCGGTATGCCTATTGTTTCTATTAAACTGCGAGGATTCCAGTTGTCATTGCCGCTGACGATATTTTCATAGGTATAGCGGGCTGCTTCATCGGCAGAAAGTTCAGCTTTACACTCACCGCCTTCTTCCATACCTTCGTCAGTACCTGTATAAAATGTTCTTCTGTTATTTAGATCTACGGGATTTCCATCTATATCCATACTGTTATATTCTGCAAATAGGGCGGGTATTCCTCCCATTTCACTCCAGCCCTCCGAAGCAATTCCTACTTTCATGGTCGTGTTTAACCATACGCAAATCGGGTTATTATGCCAAGGTCGTCCTAATTTGTTTTTGCCGTCGTTCGAAGCTTCATTCCCATCGATGGTACAGTGATCGAAAACATATCCCCATTGAGTTCCTTTTTCATGCTCTGGAGCAGTGATGACCGATCCGCTTCTGACATTGTATAATGTGCAATCTTCGAATAGGCAATCTCCAGCTCCATAGACATAATCGACAGCTCCTTCGATATAGCATCCTTTTACATAATGACGGTATCCGGTGTTTCCCGGAGTCATCCATGTATCTTGGTAAGAGCGGAATTTGCAATTATGAAAAGTTATGCGGTCACCCTTTGTCATCATAGCTAATGATTGCGGTCCGTTTTGGCGTTCTACACCCCAGTCGTTAATGAAGGAAATATTTTCGGAAAAGAAGTCGTTACTATTTATTTTGACAACAGTTCCTTCCATTTGGTATGTCGGAGATTCGGGATTATGTACCGAATATTTCCATGCTGCCGTGTCGTTCTGATACCATTGTGACCCTTCTTGCGGTTCGCTTTGAACATTGATTTTCAAATGTATGTTTGTTTTTTCTTTATCTTGACCGATAAGGTGTATGTTCGGTTTGTCAGAGGGAATAACGACTTGTTCTTCGTAAGATCCGTTTTTAATGAATATCAAATAAGGAGTAGTTCTGTTTTTCGGGGCAGCGTCTATTGCGGCCTGCACCGATTCATAATCTCCGGTTTTATCTGCTGCGACTACGGCATCAAATACCCGTGCAATCGGCTGGGGACGATTCATTGTCGTGAAATTCAATGTAACGCCTTCAAATGGATTTCCTGCACGGTCGGTAATTGCACCGGCTGGTACGGTAAAAGTATAGGATGTATTATACTCGAGACCTTTGTATTCAAAGGATGCTGTACTGCTTCCGAATATCGGTTCGATAGCAGAACCGTTAAATTCTATTTCTCCTGTACCGGCTTGTACTTGTTCGTTAAAAGATAAAACGATTTTTCCGTTTGCAGATGCCGTATTAGAATCGTTTTCAGGAGAAGTCGATAGTAGTATCGGCGCTTCTTTATCATCGATGCTGGAATTATCGGCATAGACAAAAATATTTGTTAAATAGAAGCCTTCGGTATCACTACTTCCCGGAGTTCCGATCAAATCGCTTGTCGCATCTGCCGCCCAACGAATATATACCATATTTGCTCCTTCAGCTTCTTCGGGTAAAAAAGCTTCCATTTTTTCCCAATTTGCACTGGTCTCTTCCATAGTAATAGTCGTTAAATCTGTAAAATCGTTTCCGTTTAGGGAATATTGCATTTTTTGCGTTTTGTGTACGCATGCGTTGTCTGCAGCAACTAAGGAAGTTACTTTTATATTTACATAGTCTTTTGCTGAAAATTTAGCCTGAAAATAACGGGGATTATTCATTGAGGCATAATCGGTATAACGTCGTGCACAGTTATAAGTGATACCTCCGAAGGTACGAGTACTTCCTCCCCAGTTTGTCGTACTTCCATCTCCATTATATAAGGAAAGTAATCCCTTATTGTCTGTTGTGGCGGCATAGTCGGCTGGACGTTCTCCTCTTGGTTCGCTTGTTTCCAAGTCCCAGCCTACGATAAATGGGATTTTGTCGAAAGTTGCGGTATAAGCTTTATCTCCATCGATTTTAACCGTACGTTTATTTTCGCTCGAACCGTCCTCCCATTGCAGGAAAGATGTAATAGGATTAGTCTCTATGGTCATGGTTACAATCGTACCTTCGATATATTTTCCGTCAGTTGGTTCGGGATTAAGATTTACTATTCCCCATTGAGCGCCTGCCCCATCTTTATTTACAGTAAATGTGTAAGTGGTCAGTTTGTCAAATACAGCGACTATCTCTAAATCATTTTCGATATTGAAGGAATAAGGATTTTCTGTCGATAATATTTCCCCGTTTTTTGTTTCCCATTGCTTAAAAGAGTATCCGAAATTCTCGGTAGCGGTGACTGTGACCGGATCACCTTGATTAAAAGTGATGTTTGTGGGAGAGACGCTTCCGGCATTTTCCGGCATTACCGTTGCTGAAAATTGTGCAGGAGATGTGACCTGCTTGATCCATCTCGCATCTCCCACACATTTGCCGTCTTTTCCTGCGGTAGCTAATGGAGAGTTTGATAAAATGGTAAAATCACCGTTGGCAGCATCGGGAAATCCGATAGTGGTTAATCCTAAGCTCTCTAAAGTAATATCGTTTATCGTCTCTGTCCGGTTATATCCGCCGTAGTTGACAATCAGGTTTTTTTCGGCAGTAAGTGTTCCTCCGGTTGCATTTAGAATCGATGGCGTTTTGCCGCTTACTCCCGGTTCATTGATAATATTGTTTGTGAAATTGTAAATAGAATTTGTACTGTAATTTTTTGCCGTGTTGCAAATAGCGTATTTCGTATCTTTAGACCATTTGTAAACCGTATTGTTCTCAAAAATAAAAGTAAATATATTGTTATTGTCCGATCCGGTAGGAGAGAAAAAGCTTTCGCCTAAATAATTATACAGCGAACAATTTTTTACAGATACTTTTTTGACGATATGTTTAGGATATAAAAAATTCCATCCATTATTTCCACAATCGTGGATTAAGCAATTTTCGAATTCTATGTTGTTTATCGTGCCTTCATTGCTTGTCCGTAATAGACAACGTCCAATGTTCGTAATTTCTGAATTCTTGAATTCCAGAGTAGATATATTTCCGAAATTTCCGCTTATAAAATAATCTGCCGAACGGTTTATTTTTACGCCATCGAAGATCAATCCTCCTCCATTTTCAGATGTATCGTCATTTCCCGTTATGTCGAAAGTAATAACCACTTCTGCATTTTTTTCCGCTTTTAAAGTAATACTTTTGTCTGAGGGAAAAGATATTTGCTTATTATATGTTCCGCTGCTCATCAATAATATATCTCCGCTTTCGGCTAGAGTATAAGCTTCATTGAAAGTTTGAGTGGTAACATTGATTTCTTTTGCGTAGATTTGAGGTAGCAGAGAGCTTAAAAAAGCGATGCTTCCAAAAAGTTTTTTAATATTCATACAGTAAAGTTCTAAAGTTAATGATAATAATTTTGTGCTCGTTTTACACGAGCACAAAAAAGGGTGTTATTCTTTTACGATTAGTTTGATGATCTGGCTATCGGCTTTTATAAGATAGATGCCGTTATTCAGTTTTATCGAAAATTGCTGTCCATAGATTTTATCAAGAAGAATTCTTCCCTGCATATCTGAAATACATAAATTTTCACAAGGATATTGCAGTGATAGAATGCCGTTCCGGTAATTGGCCTGATTCTCGTTTTGGACGGTTTCTTCCTTAATATCGGAAGTATTCCCTTTTACAGTCAGTGTCCCATTACCTTCGAAAAATTCAGAATGAGAATTTGCATCGAATGTTCCTTCTGTATATTCTGTATCGTTTAAAATCAATTTGCCTACTATACCGTTTGTGTTCATAACAGCTTTACCTCCGGAAAGAAGGGATAATGTAGTCGATTCTCCTGCGGCGTTTGCATGTTTAAATATAACCTTGTTTCCAGCACCTACTTGTATTTCTGAAGCACCGAAAGCATTTGCTCCTTCCCCTGATATACAGATAGAAGAACCTTCGGTACGAGGACTGTTCGTGATATTCCATATTCCTGAAAATTCCGAATTATTTCCTTTTAAAACAATACTGGCTTCAGTTATGCTGTTCGAACTATTATCTATCGTTACGGTAGATTTTCCATCGATGTTTCCGGGAAAAGTCATTGCATTTATCTCACCTCCACTTAATTGCAGATTTATTTCTCCATTAATATGGATCGGAGCATTCAGAGAGAAACCGCTTCCACTGGTTGCATAGTTAAGTTTAGTGCCGCCTGCCATATATAATTCTTTGATTTCAGTATCTTTTCTTAACCTGATATTGGCACTGTTCAGATAGATTATTACCGGAAAACTCGCTGTTTCAGCTTCTATTTCCGATTCAACGATTACGGTGTCTCCTTCTGTGGGCAATATGGCGGGAGTATAATTGGCCGCCACATTCCATTTTTTATTATCTTTAGGAGTCCATATAAACGGATATTGAGGATGTGTGATTGTCAACGTTCCGTTTCCTTCCAAATATGCAGGTAGTGAAGATGCTGTATATTTTCCTTCGGCGAGCAGATTGTTATTTGTATAGACTTCACTTAAAGAAATATTTGCGCTGAGGTTGATTTTTCCTCCTTCTGCTACCTCTATTTTAGTTTTATGAAAAAGACAATCGTCAGATTTTACGGTCAGTTTGGCAGAATTCTCGATTTTGATGTTTCCTGTTCCTGCTGCATTCATACCCGAAACAGCTAATTCACCGTCATTGATATTCAAATCCCCGCTGAAGTTACTGTTGTCGCCTTGTATAGTTAGTGTTCCTGAACCTTTTTTATCGATAGAGCCTTCTCCTGAAATCGAAGTTGCAAGTATTAAAGTACCTGTTATTTGAAAATTCGTGTTATTTTCGATAGATGCACTTCCGGCAGTGAAAATAACTCCGTTTTGATCATTCTTTACAGACCCGCCTTCAAAAGATAAGTTGCCTTTTAATTCTGATGTTTTGGATATGTTGACAATGGAATTTTCGTGTATGCTGATACTTCCGGCAAAAGAATTTCCGTTAATATCGATTTCTCCGCTGTTGACGATACCTAAATCTTTATCTCCGGGAACTCCTACCGGATTCCAGTTATTTGCTTCATTCCAGGTCGAAGATGAAGATCCTGTCCATTCATAGATGTTGCTGACAGGAACTAATGTATAAGATTGCCCGGCTTCTGTCTGAAGATCGTATACTGTTGTTTCTTGTAATACTAATTCCGGAATTTTAGATTCGTCTTTGATAATTGGATCGGGAATTTCGTAAACAGAATTCAACGGGTTGCTGTTGTTTCCTGTGGCAACACTTAATGTGAAATTTCCGTTAGCTTTTAACGGAGTTGCCGTACGAATGCGCAAATTTCCTCCGATACTGGATTTTATCGTTACCGAAACAATTTCTCCCCATTTCCATTGCATATCGACAATTTCAAAACCTCCACGAGCTTTTAATCCTTTTACGTTTCCTTCAGACCATGCGTCGGGTAGGGCAGGTAATAGATGCACTGTCCCGTCATGGCTTTGCAACAACATTTCGGCAATGCCTGCACAACATCCGAAATTTCCGTCAATCTGGAAAGGTGGATGTGCATCGAACATGTTTGCATAAGTACCACCGTCGGGATCATCAATTGTTGCATTAGGGTCTTTCAATTTTAATTGGTTTTGTATCAATTTATATGCATGATTTCCATCAAGGAGTCTCGCCCATAAACATACTTTCCAGCCCATAGACCATCCTCTGCTTGCATCGCCTCTTCCTTCTAATGATTTTTTTGCTGCTTGAAACAGTTGAGGATTGGTATATGGCGAAATTTGGTTACCGGGAAACATCCCCCATAAATGGGATACATGACGGTGTCCGGAAGTTTCTTTGTCCCAGTCTTCAAGCCATTCTTGTAGTTGTCCGTATTTTCCGACATGCATAGGGGGCAGTTGATCTTTCAACTTTTTCAGATCTGCTGCGAAGTCGGCGTCTTTACCGAGAATTTCGGCTGCATCGATCGTGTTTTTAAGTAAGTCGAAAACCATTTGATTATCCATTGTAACTCCGCTGAAAAGTGCGACATTCTGTTTGTTTCCGCTGTCATCGACATAAGAAAACAGTCCCGGATGATTTTCCGGAGAGTTTGACGGAGAGACGACCTTATATCCTGTTTTGGGGTCGGTAATAAGGAAATCTTGATAAAATTCGCAGGCGCTTTTGAGTATAGGATATACTTCGGATAAAAATTCTTTATCTCCGGTAAACAAGTAATGTTCCCAAAGATGAGAACAGAACCATGCATTACATGTCGGCCATATTCCGCAGGCACTTTTATCGACTGCGCCTGTGGAGCGCCACAGGTCGGTATTGTGATGAAGTGTCCATCCCCTGCAACCATACATCGTTTCTGCAGATTCTTGTCCGGTGACGCTTACATCTTTCACCATTTCAAGAAACGGTTGGTGGCATTCGCTCAAATTGGTTACTTCTGCAGGCCAATAGTTCATTTCCACATTTATATTTGTCGTATATTTGCTGTCCCATGCAGGATATTGTCCTGCATTCGGATTCCATATACCTTGCAAATTAGCCGGTTGTGATCCTGGTTGAGAGCTGGATATCAATAAGTAACGTCCGAACTGAAAATAGAGAGATGCTAATGACGGGTCATTTGTGTTGGAGAATTCCTCGATACGTTTATCTGTCGGTTTCTTTTCTTGAACGCTATTATTTCCGAGGTCAAGAGAAACTCGTCCGAATTGCTCTTGATATCGGGTGATATGATCATTCTTTGCCTGCTCATAATCTTTGTCGAACTTGTTTAAATAGGAAAGTGCTTTTGCATCGCTGTCTCCACTTATGTCTTTATAATTTATAAAGTTTGTGGCTGATGAGATGTATATGTAAGCGACGTCGGCATCAGAGACTTTTAGTATTTTATTACTGCTGTCTGCCGATTGAGTTCCTCCCTCTGCCACTACCCTAATATAGGTTGTCGGTCTTAAAAGATTGGGAATGTTTTCTTCAGCAGTTTTGCCGGGTGTATTTTTTACTCTTATCGTATTATTTGTTCCACTGACGATTTCGGTAGATGCTTTGACTCGGTTGCTTTTCAACGGCCCTACAAAAGATGTGTTAAAATTTACCATTCCTTGTTTTGATGCGGAAATTTTGATGATAATCAAATCGTCGGTAAATGATGTAAATGCTTCACGTGTATAATCTACTCCGTCAACTGTGTAAGTTACTTTCGCTATTGCATTGGAAAGGTCTAACTCTCTATAATAATTTGTTGGAGTTTTATGGCTTTCCGGAAAATCTAATAGCAGATTACCGATAGATTCATAAATCATGCCGTGCCCGGTAATATTGCGGTCTGCAATAATGTTTGCCAGTGCTATTTTTTGAGCTTCGGCATATTCTCCGTCATTGATATATTCTCGAATTTGATTTAAATGTGTTTTCGCATTGGGATTTGCATTGTTATACGGACTTCCTGACCAATAAGTATCTTCATTGATCTGGATCGTGTCTTGTAGAATTGTACCGTATACCATGGCTGCCAATCTTCCGTTTCCTAATGGAAGGGCTTCCACCCAATAATCGGCGGGGCGATCATACCAGAGTTTCAGATCTTCTGCTTTTACAGGTGTTATCCATGTGATAAATGACAGGATAATCAGCAATAAATGTTTGTTCATTGTCATTCGATATTAAATTTAGTAGTTAAAATTTTGATAACAAACATACGAATGCAGGGTGGAAACAGGTAGGTAAAAATGTACGGAAAAGAGGGTAAATTTGTGTATCGATAATAAATTTATTTTTTTTGAAATAGTTCTCGATGTGGAAAATTTGATAGCTTGAAGTATCATTATTTTATTGATGTCACTGTTAAAAGGTATTTTTAATGTGTTTTTTTTGTTATAGCCCATCTAAATTTTCTGATAAGGAAATATCATCATGTTAGGTTCTTAGAGTAGTTGAAAACTTTTTTAAGAAATTGGGAAATAAGAAATTCTATTTTGTTGTAAAAAATACACGAATTTTCTTTTTTATTCTGAATTCATCATGATTAGTTTATACTTTTTTTCTATTTTTGGCATATAGGAAAACACACACAATATGTATAATATGAGAATATACCTACTATGTATTTGCATTTGGATGCTGGGTACCCGCCTTTTTGCAGAATCATATCCCGATTCTACAGACCGTTTTAGTGTCGGCTTGCAAGATGCATTCGCTCAAATAAAGGGTTTGAACGGAAAATCATCTGAGCAAGAGATTGATCGGATGAAGAAAAATTTTCATAGAAGTTTAATGAAAGAATATCCGGTGGGATATGATTGGTGGTTGCAAGATGGGGAAAAAATAGATTGGTTTGACGGTGATATAGCTTCGCAAGTGAAATTACGGTTATTGAAATTAGGAATTTCTTATCCGGTAAAAGATAATTTCTCTTCTTTGTCGAAGGCTATATCCCTCTATGTCGATGCCTGTGTGGAACGGAGGGAAAAGAGGTTGCAGGTATTCTTGAAAAATAAGCCGGAAATTGTCTTTACTAAATTTCATATACTTCGCCCATCTTATTTTGCCTATACAGAGGGATTGTCCGATGCCAGAGGCGAAAAATGTTTTATTCCGGACAGCGAACTGTCTTTATTGCGAATGAAAGGAATTTGGGGAGAACAAGAGCTTTTGGGAAAAGCTCCTGAAGGAGTTTTTCGTGATCCTGAAGTTCATTTTGATGGGAAACATATTTTATACTCATTAAAAAAGTCTTCTAAAGAAGATGATTTTCATTTGTATGAAATGAATCTTGATACTCGGGAAATTAAGCAAGTAACGTCCGGAATAGGATTTGCTGATATTGAGGGTATATATCTTCCCGATGATAATATTTTATTTAATTCGACTCGTTGTGGAACTTCTGTCGATTGTTGGTTTACAGAAGTGAGCAATCTTTTTATTTGTGACCGGAGCGGGAAATATATGCGTCAGATAGGATTTGATCAGGTTCATACCTTACATCCGGTTCTTTTAGAAGACGGTAGGGTAGTATATACGCGTTGGGACTATAATGATCGGGGGCAGATTTTCCCTCAACCTTTATTTCAGATGAATTTTGATGGTACGGGACAGGCTGAATATTATGGCGGAAACAGTTGGTTCCCGACTACCATAACACAGCCTTGTGCTATACCAGGAAGTCACAAGGTGATGGCTGTGCTTATGGGACATCACAATCCTCAGCACGGAAAACTTGCTATTATCGATCCTGAAGCCGGACGGGATGAAAATGAAGGTGTGATGTTCGTTGCTCCTGTACGAAAGCCGGAAGCTGTGCGTGTGGATGGATATGGACAAGAAGGTGAGCAGTTTCAGCATCCTTTTGCTTTAAATCAGACTGACTTTTTGATTTCTTATACTCCATTAGGATATAATATCGGTACTCCCATAGAATTTGCTATTTATTGGATGAATATCGATGGAGAAAGAGAACTTTTGGTAGCTGATTCTAAAATATCTTGTAATCAGCCGGTACTGGTTGCACCTCGTAAGCGTCCTTTCCAGCGAGTGAATATGGTCGATTATACAAAAAATACCGGGATATATTATTTACAGAATATCTATGAGGGGCGTCGTAGTATGAAAGGCGTGACTCCTGGTACGGTTAAGAAATTGCGTATTGTAGAGTTGGAATATCGGGCGGCCGGAGTAGGCTGTGCGTATGGGCATGGAAAGGGCGGAGGAGGTCATGCCTTCTCTCCGGTGGGAGTCGGTAATGCGAGCTGGGACTTGAAAAAAGTTTTAGGGGAGGTCGATGTAGAACCTGATGGTTCGGCATTTTTTGAAGTTCCTTCTCGAAAACCCCTTTATTTCCAAGCGTTAGATGAGAACGGGCATGTTGTACAAACCATGCGAAGCTGGTCAACTTTGCAACCGGGTGAAATTCAAAGTTGCGTAGGGTGTCACGAACATAAAAACTCTGTCCCTTCGGCGCAACATCCGGTTTCGGATGCGATGAATAAGAAAATACAAAAGATCGTACCGATAGATGATAAAGGGATTAGAAATTTCGGATTTATTAATGAAGTTCAGCCGATTATAGATAAGCATTGTATTTCTTGTCATGACGGGGTAAAACATCCTATGAGCTTAAAAGGAGATTTGAAGGTTGTCGATAATCAAACTAAACGAATGTTTTCGGACGCTTATCTAAATCTTACGCATGCTCGTAAGACGACAGGGGATAACGATTCGTGGCAGGGACAGACCGATCACCCTGAAGTAAATTGGATCAGTGCACTTTCAGAGCCGTCCGTATTGCGTCCCTATTCGGCAGGATCGGCGACGAGTAATTTGATAAAACGGTTGAAGTCCGGACATGGTAATACGCAACTTTCTCAGGATGAAATAGATGTATTTGCTTTGTGGATCGATCTTTTAGTTCCGTTTATCAGTGATTATCGACAAGCGAATAATTGGACTGAGCAAGAAAAAGCTTATTATGATTATTATGATAAAAAAAGAGAGCAAGCAAAAAGTGCCGAAAGAGAAAATATAAAAGAGTATATTCGTTCTTTAAATGAAAAAATGGTAAAATGATGAGGGTTTGGATTATAAATTTTTGCTTGTTGTTTTGGGGAATGTCCGAGATATGGGCTGCATCGGAAAATATTGTTTCTCCGGATGTTCTGGCTTGTTCGACAGATGGTAAGACTTTATGGGTCGGCAATAGATTCTCTTCGGAATTGTTGAAAGTCGATTCTCGAACACTTGCTGTAAAAAAGAGAATTGCCCTAAATGCTCCGGTAACGGCAATAACTGTTATGCCTGACGGCTCTTTGTGGGTTTCTTCCGATGGAGTATCCGGAAAATTATATAAGATAGACGGGAGGAGCATGAAAGTGTTGGGGGCGTTCGATACCGGTTATTCGCCCTCTTCTTTGTTGATAGATTCTTCCGGTAAAGCTGTTTGGGCTACCTTACGTTATAATAATGAGATTAGAAAATATGATTGTGACAAAGGTTCTCTTATTTGTAAGATTTCGGTCGGGCGTGAACCTGTCGGGGCTGTTTCCTTTGCTGATGGAAGGCGTATTTTAGTTGTAAATAATATGCCTGAGATGTCGGCTTTGGCTTTTCCGGTTGCTGCTAAAATGGATATTATCGATACGGAAAAAAGTAAGGTTATCAAGAGGTTGCTTTTGCCGAATGGGTCAACTGACGTAAAGTCTGTGACGACAGATGTTACAGGTGAGCATGCTTATGTAACCCACTTATTAGCAAGATATCAGTTGCCTACAAATCAAGTGGATAGAGGATGGATGTACACGAATGCGCTGACTATTGTGGATTTGAAAAATGAGAAGGTGGAAGCAACTGTACTTTTAGATACGCCTCAAAAAGGAGCTGCCAATCCTTGGCAAGTGATGGTCTCTCCCGATAATAAAGAGATTTGTGTTGCTCTGTCGGGAGTACATGAGGTTTGTCGTATAGATAGAGAAAAATTGCATGATCGTTTAGCTCAGGCAAAACAGGGAGTAGCGGTAACACCATCTTATAACGGGTGGGAGAATGTGATGAATGATGCCGGAATGCTTTATGGTATTGCTCAGTACCAACCTGTCGGGGGGAAAGGGATAAGAGCCATAACAATGAACGGAAAAACTTTATATGCTGCGGGATATTTTTCAGGAGATATCCATGTTGCAAAAAGAGATGTATTTGATGTACAGCGGAAGCTGGGCAGTAACATGCTTGCTTCTGCCGAAGGAAGAGGGAATATGTATTTTCATGATGCGACATTAGGTTTTCAAGGATGGCAAAGTTGTGCAAGTTGTCATCCGAATGATGCCCGTGCAGACGGCTTGAATTGGGATTTGCTGAATGATGGCCTCGGTAATCCTAAAAATACCAAATCTTTGTTATTGTCGCACCGGACGCCTCCTTGTATGGTGACAGGGATTCGTGCAAATGCTGAAATAGCGGTACGTTCCGGAATAAAATATATTCTTTTTGCTGTTACTCCGCCATCGGTTGCTGATGATATGGATGCTTATCTGCGTTCTTTAAAACCTTTGCCGAGCCCTCATCTGCAAAATGGACGTCTCTCTGAAAAAGCTAATAAGGGGAAAGCGATCTTTGATAAAGATTGTTTATCATGTCATTCCGGACCTTATTTTACAGATGGAAAACTGTATCCTGTAGATTGGGCTTCGGGAACGGAGGTCGGAAAAAAAATGGATGTTCCGACATTGATCGAAATATGGAGAACTGCTCCGTATCTGTATGATGGACGTTGTGCTACGATGAAGGATATGTTAAAGGTACATGGACCTCGCATACGCGTTTCGGAAAAAGAAATTGAAGAGTTAGAAGAGTATATCTTGTCTTTATAGTCGTGTTTGTTCGGTTTGTTATGAAACGTTTTTATTTGTCTGTTCTGTTTTTGTGTTCCTTTGGGTCTTTGTTTGCCGGAGGACCGTCTTTTGCATTTTGTGATTATTCGCAAGGTAAAGTATTTATTCAAGAAAACGGTGAAATCGTATGGGAACACAAAGCTCCTGATTCGAATGATATTTGGGTGCTTCCTAATAAGAATATCTTATTTACGGCTGGGAAAGAAGTTCTTGAGGTTAGCCGGAAAAACGATACGATTTTCCATTATACGTCCGAAAGTAATATTTTTGCTTGTCAGCGTTTGAAAAACGGAAATACATTTATCGGAGAGTGTGATAACGGACGACTTTTAGAGGTCTCTCCCGATGGTAGTATTGTAAAAGATGTATCGATTTTGCCGTTTGGAGTAAAACCGGAGGACATGCGTTTATGAGGAATGCCCGGTGTTTGGACAACGGGCATTATCTGGTTGCGCATTATGGCGGTAAATCGGTTGTTGAATATGACGAAAATGGAAAAGCAGTCTGGAATATACCTGTTCCCGGAGGTGCACATTCGGTTATACGCTTGCCATCGGGAAATACATTAGTTGCTGTTACGGATAAAGATAATAATCCTGGTGTATTTGAATATGATATGGCCGGAAATATTGTTTGGTCATTGACGAATAAAGATTTACCGGGAACTCTGAAATTTGCCGGAGGTATGCATTATTTGTCAGATGGACGATTGTTTCTTACCAATTGGGTCGGGCATGTCGATGCGAAAAATCCTGTACATTTATTAGTTATAGATAAACTTTCGAAGAAAGTTCTTTATAAAGTTTCGGACAGGAATGAAATAAAGACAATGTCTTCTGTATTTGCTTTAGATGCATTGAAAAAACGGGTGAAATCTTATCATTGATGTTTGTCTAATTTATTGGTTTTGACAAAGATATTGTAGAATTTTTGAATAATGTTTTTTGTCGGTATAATTAAAAAATAGCATAGTTCAATAAAAAACGTTTCCGGTTCATGAACCGGAAACGTTTTTTATTGAATACTCAAATAATTGTTTTTATTTAACTGTGATTTTTTCTACTTTTTGATTATTCTCTGTTTTGATAGCTACCATATAAATTCCGGGTATAAATTCATCTATATCGATTTTTTCGATTGATGCCGGAGCTTTTATTGTTTTCATGACAATACCTTGTAGATTTATAATCTGGATTATTTGAGCATTTTCAGTTTCGATTATTAGATTTTCTCCGTGTTTAACAGGATTGGGATAAATGGAGATCGTTTTTTCCGACTTTGAGTCGAGTCCGGTTATTGTCTGTTCTTTTACTTCTGCCGTAAATATTTGGGTAGCGGAAGTTCCGTTATTGAAAACATAGACATTCACATAACTTGATCCGACTCCTATACCTGTTAAGTTGAAAGAAATAACTTGTTCGTCTTTGTCTATATTTACATTGGAGATTCTCACATTAGGGTCTATTACCATATTTGTATATACCATATAACTGAAATCTGCTTGTTCTGCTTCTCCATCGAAGTCATAATTTACTTTTACAGAAATAGTTTCACCCTTTTTGAATGTTTGTCTTGGAATTTCGGCAATGTTTACTACAGGATCTTTAGGTTCGATAGTAACGGAAAAATCTTGAGTGATAGTATGCCCGTTGTTTATGAGTGTAACAGTAATGATAGATTCTCCGGCAGTAACTCCCGCAATATCAAAAGAATAAGTTTCATTACTTATATTTTCATTTGAGATAGTAATAAAATCATTATTAGCAATGGCTTTAATACTGAAATCAGATCCTTGTTCTTCTCCTCCTAAACTGAAGAATGCGTTTATGGTAGTAGGTTCATTCCCAATTTTTATTGTTGTATTTTCGATCGGGTCGATGACAGGCTCTACTGGAGTAGGAGTATTGTCTTGCAATGCAGAAATTGCGAAAACAAATAATCTTGAAGCGTAAGAGTCTCCAGGTTTCGAACCACCAGATTCGTTTGTAAATGATATAGATTTGATTTTCTTTTTGTAATTAGTGATGTTTAATTTATATTCATATATAGAGAAGTTGCGGGTATCAATGGCATCATCATTTCTTCCAATGAGATAGAGTTTGTTTTGGGCTGTAGAAGCATCAGGTTCTCCCGATTGAAACCAATCTTTTACATTGATTGATGAATAAGTTTCTGTTGTATTGTCTTCGAATGTGATTTTTCCTGTTCCACTGCTACCAGCACCGAAATCAGATGCTCCATTCGTTGAGGTTGCGAGTATCATTAAAGATTTAGTACTTACGGGAGTGGCGAATTGAATTTCAACTAAACCTCGGTCGGTGTAACAGTCGGAGAAGAAAGCATTATTACTTTCATAAGAAGCCAATTGGTATTTTACGCCACTGTTGATACTTGTTATGATTCCGTTTGCAGGAAGTGCTCCTGTACCGTTGTTGACATTGTTTCCGAAGAAAACTTTGCCATCGTTATCCAATCCGGCATCTGTTGTTCCGGAAGCCGGAACATCCTCTGCAATAACATCTTTATTGAATCCGGTTAAAGTGACAGGTATGTACGCAGGTTCTTCTTCAACTGCGGTAATAGAGATAGAGAAGGTCGATTCTTTACTAAATTCTCCATTTGTCAGTTTAATAGTAATATTTGCTGATCCTTCGGAAACTCCATTTACATTGAAATTGACCTGAGAATCTGTGTTGGAAATTTCTGTAATAGAGGCTGCGGCATTGTCCGATGTAATGTCGAATTTAAAATTCTCTTCTTTGGATGCATTTCCTAAACTGTATGTAGCGGATAACGCCAAAGACTTTCCTATTTCTACAGTTTGATTGTCTAAGGTTTGCAGTTCTAAAGTGTTGACAGGAGTCTGATCGACTAATGCAGAAACGGCGAATACGTATAGTCTGGATGCATCGCTTGATCCGGGTTTTGATCCTCCGGATTCATTTAAGAAAGAGATCGATTTTATTTCTTTTCCGATGTTTTCTTCAGAAATAGTTAATTTATTTTCGTATAATCCGAAATTTCTTTCATCGATGGCGTCGTTTTCTCTTTCAATAAGATAAAGACCTTTTACCGCTACATTGTTCTTGGGATCGAACCAATCGTTTACCGTAAAGTAGTTATAAGACTGACTTGTTCCGTCAGAGAAATGAATTTCTCCGCTACCGAAATCCGATGATCCGTTAGCAGAAGTTGCCAATATCATTAATTCTTTCGTTTTTATTGGTTCTGCAAACTGAATATTCGTTAATCCGGCAGCTTTGTAACAATCGGAGAAGAATGCGTTATTTTCATTATATGGAGCTAATTGGTAAGAGGCTTTGCTGGTTTCTCCTATAATGATTCCGTTTGCAGGAAGAGCTCCGGCGCTGTTCACATCTGTGGTGTAAAATACTTTACCATCGTTATCCATTCCGTCATTCGTAAATGAAGATGTCGGCTTATTTTCTGCAATAACATCTTTAGTATAACCGACTAATTTTACTGGGACGTATTTTGTTGTAACTTGTACATTCTCGAATATGGATACGCTGAAAGAAATTTCTTTAAAAAATTTTCCGTTTGTTAAAGTAACGGTGATATTGGCAGATCCTTTGTTGATGCCATTTATAGAGAAATTTATTTTGTTTTCTGTGTTGGATATGTCGGAAATTGTTGCAGAGGCATTGTCTGAAGTAATATCGATTTTAAAATTATCATCCTTTTCAGCTCCTCCAAGACTGTATGTAGTTGATATTGCCACTGTTTTCCCGACTTCGACATTTTGATTTTCTATAATTTGAATCTCGAGAGTATTTTGTTCTGGCGTTTCTCCTCCGACAATTGCCGATACAGCGAACGGAATCAGGTATCCTTCATTTCCTGTTCCCTTGATAGTTATCGAGTTTATTATTTTGGCGGGGTCACTGGTTATCGAAACTTCTGAAAGCCTGAAATTAGCTCCGTCAATATCGTCATCGTATGCACCACTGTCAAAACCGCCTTCTCTCCAAGTACGAAAAATGCGTCCTAATCCAGTAATAGCGCCTTCGTTACCGTTCCAGTCATCTATGGATAGTTCTGTAGCAATATCATTAGAACCGTCATCATAGTTGAGTGTAACTTGGAATAGAGATTTTCCGTTAGTACTGGTTGCTAAAAGCATCAGTTTATTAGCTTTTATCGGGTTACCGAAAGTCAAAGTTTTTTCTTCCTTGTTTTTCACAACGATTCGAGTTGCGTTGTTCCCTGTATATGGAGCTAATTGATAAGTGACATTTCCTGATTTTACGATACCATCGGAAGGAAGACCTCCTGAACTTTGTAAATCTGCACTGTAATATACCCAAGAAACATCATCCATACGTTCAGAAGAATGGGTTTGTGCAGGTTTTGCTTCTGCGATGAAATCTTTATCGAATCCGCTTGAAATTGTGAGAGGGATGACTTCTTCTGTGGTTTTGGTATTCGGATTTGTTGGAAAGGATAGGGTATGTTCTTCTGATATAGCTTTGACGAAGAAAGCTCCCGTTAAAAATACTCCTGCAAATAGCAGAGATCTGTGTGGTAATTTTTTTACTTTCATAACAGATATTATTTTAAGGTTGAAAATAGTTTGATAAACTATATATAAAACAAGAAGAGCGTAAAAAACACTTATTTAAAAAATGAATAAAAATAAAAGGCATTGAAATTTTTCAATGCCTTTTTTAGATTTTATAAAATTTGAATTATTTTACGATGATCTTCATAGTCTTTGTATAGTCTTTTCCGGAAATTATTAATAAATATGTGCCTGTTGTCAGATTGTCTGTCTGAATAGTCGTTATCGGAGTGTTTATATTTTGATTAGAAATCGTTACTCCTTGTAATGTCATCAGACGTATTGTTTTTGCATCGGTAGTTTCTACGGTCAGACTATTTCCTTTTCGTACGGGATTCGGATAAATTTTGATTTCGGAATTGTCTGCGGTAGATTTTTCTATTCCTACGATCCAGCTAACTTCTTCTGCTGTTGCCGCCAAAATATATCCCCATTCGTCATTTTGGTAACCTTGCAGTTCGACGGATGCAATTTCCTTTTCTGGATTTGTATTTATTGATATTTCTGCTAAACAACATTCTGAATCGAATAAAGCTTCACTATTCCAATTGTAGCCTTTTATTCCTTTTATTGCAATCGGGTTGGCTGTTACTTGTTGGTCTGATTCATTTAGGTTGTTGAATCTTCTCATCCAGAAAAAGCTTCCGTTATTGTGGTCTGCCGTAGTTCCGTCAGTATATCTTACCCGTGCATAGGCGGCTTTAGTAGTCGAATAAGGAGAATCTCCTGGACCGGCGGTTACCAGAATATGTATTTTTTTTGCTTTTACTCCTTTATTTAAAGAGAGAATAGCATTTTCTTTTCCTACACTTTTAACCGCATTAGCTCCGTTATATGGTGCTAATTGGTAGCGTACTCCCGATTGGCTGGTTATTTTTCCGCTTTCAGGTAATCCGTATTCTGGCAATATGCTCCGGCTAACCCATACAAAAGACGGTAGATTATTTGTCTGAGTGCTCATAGCAACTGAAGAGGATTGTATTGGAGTGCTTTCAGCAATGATGTCTATATTATACCCGCTTAGTTCTAAAGGCATATATTTATCTGCGACTTCTTTTCCGAAAATGCGCACTTCACATACGGCATACCCCATTAATTCATCGGTAGCAGGGAGAACTAATTTTACAAAACGCATGTTTTGTCTGCTTATTTCGTATGTATTTGTCCCTACATTGCAGGATTTTGAGATAAATTCACGATATTCTTTCGTTTCGTCATCGGCAGCATAAAATTTTAAATTCTTAGGAACTGCAGTTACTCCGGAAATATTTTTCAGTACGATTTCGACTTTATTGATTCCGTAAATAGCCCCTAAATCAAACTCTAATTCGGTATCTACCTCATCATAAGATGTCATTGCGAATGTTTCATCGTTTTCGTCGGTCAGATATTCTATATGTTTTTTGATGGAAGGATATTGAGTCATGCCATCGTCCTCATCATAACCTGTACCGGCTTTTAGGATCGTAGCTATTTTTCCGGCAGCTCGATTAATATTTTCCAGATCGGTGACATTCACATTGAATATCGTAGATCGGGTATATTCTCCTTTTCTGAAATGTACGGCAACCTTTGCAACTCCTTGTTCCGTACCGGTTTTCATTTTATAGCTTACGGTTTTGGCTTGCAAATCGATTTTACCTATTTCTGTAGTCAGTAGGTTTTCATTGAATGATTCGACAGTAAAAGCATAATCGTCATCAGCTTCGCCGCCCCAGTCAAATGTAAGTTTATTTTCTTGTTCTGCAGAAAGACCCATGACAAGATCTTCTTGTTGCTGAATAGAATGTTCTCCTAATTCAGTCCCGTATATTTCAAATTCCCATACTCGTATTGTAAAAGGAGATTTGTCGTATATATTGAGTTTTACATAGCGACCTTCCGTAGGAGCAATATAATCATCTTTAATTTTTACACTTCTCTGTTCGGTTTTTTCAATAACGGGTTTCCAATCTTGTGCATCTTTGCTGATATATATTCGGTAATTGTTGAAATTATCTCCCGATTCTGCGACCTGACAGTCCATTATGCGGGTTCTGTATATGTTATATATCTGTTCAAGGTCTATAATAACTGTATATTCCCGATTGCCGGATGCACACCATTTCTCATGCATGGTTACATCATCGGAAGAATATTTACCGTCTAACAGATATTCCGGAGCTTCATTGTCTCCTTCGTTCCATTTGCTGCAAGAATATATGCTTTTGTCAACACTTACCAGTTCTAATGACTTATCATTATTTACTTCTATCATGTTAGATTGTGAATAGGTCACACTGGCAACTTCGTTTGCCACGGTAACGGAAATGTCATACAAACCTTCCTGTGAGAAGCTGAAAACAGCTTTTGAAGTACCTTGTCCGCTTACCAAGGTCGCATTTTGCGGTATTGCCCAAGTATATGATGTCGGAGAATTATCGGCTTCCGCCGTAATTGTAACATTAGTTCCTGTTTTTACTAAGGTTTGAGAAGCATAGCATTTGACCGTAATTTGTTCACGAGAAGGATATTTCACTTCTAAAACAGAGGGAATACCTTCTTTATAATCGTTAGAGACTGTAACTACTTCTATCTTTACAGATGTTTCGTTTGTGGATGTACGTTTAAATTCAGGAATGTAAAAACCTCCGTTACGAGTTTGACCGATCAATTTTCTTTCGTTTCCCTGAGTCATGTATATGTTGTAATGATGTACGTCGGTAGATTCTTGTACATCCCATGTAATTCTTAGATCGCCTCCTTCTGTTGTTAATTTACTTTCTGTTTTTAAGTTAGTTACCGGCAGAGCAGAAGGTGTATATGATTTGTTGAATATACCTAATTGTCCTAAAGATGCTGTATAGGAGGAGGTTGTTGAGGTTGATTTGAAATTTAATGCGATGACGCATACCGTTTTTCCTGAAATGGAGGAAAGGTCGGCTTCACCTATTGTCCATCCGTTTTCTGTTTTTACAGTATTCAGTTTGAAAGTTTCTAAATCAGAGGTGTTGTTAGAAGTACCTAACTTAACTTCAATCGAGCCCGATACTGATGTTTTGTAAACTAATTGTACTTTGTCACCGGATTTGATAATCATGTTTGTCTTGAATAGCCGTATTAGGTTATCTCTGTTCGCAGTCAAAGAACCTTCGACACTGATAGAAGTCCCGTTGTTATAAGCATCATCCCAATTGTAATCGAAAGATAAATTACACCCTGCTTCGGTCCACCAGCGCCATGTCGGTAAAATGTCCTGCATACCTCTATGATACCAATCTTGTGTATTTCGTTTTTCTCCATTGACAAAACGATGCTTTCCTAATCCTGCACTGAACGAGGTAATAAAAGGTGTATTTTGAATGACAGATCTTTCGGACATAGCTGTGGACAGAGCGCAAACTTGTGCACTCCAACCATCGGTAGATGAAGGATTTGCATTTTGTACCCAATAAGTAGATTCGGCTTTGAAAGAGCTTTTCATTGCAGAGTAAGCCGTTTCACCGGATGCTGAAGGTTTGCCGATAAGATTTCCTACGAATTTTTTCCAAATCGTTTCTTCTGGCTTAAAAATAAAAACAGAAGCATTGTGTTTGTTCTTCGAAAATATTTTACTGAATTCATCGCTCGCTATATCTTGTTGGCATCCCATATAATTTCTCTGTACAAAGTCTTCTTCGTCCCAGCCGAATCCTAACCATCTTTGAAGATTTTCGTTAATATGTTTCGAACTTGCGTATTCTTGCATGTAGTAAATGCCGTTTTGTAGTAGCCCTTGACGAGAGCTTACATTCATAGAATTGTCGTACCAGCCGATAATCATGTGATCATTGCCGTCGGCTTTTTTACAGTCTTCAAATTCTTTGATAAATCCAGACCATCCCGGATTTCCTCCATGATAAGTTTCCTCATTGATCATCCAGCCGTCAAAACCGTATGCAACTGCGATTTCATATAGTTTTTTAGCGTAAATATATTCTCCGTTTTCCATTGTCAGCATTTGATCGATCCATTCTCCTGTGCCGCCATAAGCTGATGGTGGGAAAAATATAGTTCCCAGTATTTTTACTCCATTCATGTGGGCGACATCGATTGCCGGGGCTGAGGGAGGTACGATGATACCTTCGCTGGCAGAGCCTCCCCACCAAACCAATATATCGATGTATTGCCAGAATGTGGGGTTGCAGCCGATGAAATTGAAAGCATCTTGAGATGGAGTCGTGCTGCATGCATCATTCATAGTTATCATAGCGCATAATTGACCCTCGTAATGTTGGTAAGGATTTGCATTCAAATTTATGTTTTGAAAACGGGGTTGCAATTTTATTGTAGCTTTGTTGAACTGAAAATCGGGATCCATTGACGGATTCCATCCTTTTAAATTTAGAGGATGCCAACATGGTGCATAAGGTTGTTGGGACATTGCAATTTGTCCGCTCCATAAAAAGAGCAACACAAGAAAAAAAAGTTTTTTCACTTTCATCGGTTTATGATTTAAAAATTAACGTATTATTGGTTGTGCAATATTTAATAATTATAAAACGTATGGTCGTCATAAAAACACTTAGTCATAAATTTCATTTTTCATTACATATTTTTAATCCGAAAATCTACATTGTCATCTGAAATTGTCAGGAGTCTGTCTGATTCCCGAATCATTATTTGTATCAGCTATGTCCCAAAATATCTTGGTATCTTGACGATCGATGTAATTTTGGGGTATATTCTCCTGATTGCTGGTATATTCGCTGTTCGGGTAACGGATGCGTTTGATGAATTTTCCGACGGGGACATCTTCTGATATATTGCCGATATGGTTTTGTAGACGGGGATAATCTGTCCGACGAAATTCTGCCCAGCCTTCGTTTCCATTCGGGAAAACAGCTAACCATTTTTGTGTTATGATAGCTTCTAAAGCTTTTTCTTTGTTGTTAGTAAATACTCCTTCGTCAAGGTTGCTCATAACTCCGTTAACATAAGCTGTTGTGAGTCGTGATAAGATTCCGTAGTAGTCGCAGGATGCTTGAATTCCTTCTTTAAAGTATGTCTCTGCATCTTTTTCTGTTCCCCAGTTTCTTAATGCAGCTTCTGCAAGGAGAAACTTTGTTTCGGCATAACTCAACCATACAGATTCACGAGCATATCCAAACCATCGTGAGTTGTCTAATGTCGTAGAGTTTCTTGAATAACTGCGTATTACCGAATATTTAGCTGAAGAGCGGTCTATATCGGAACTGCCGATTGCGCATCCCGTAAACTCTGATGAAGTATCTTCGGTATCTTGATCTTTTAATTGAGTTGTCGGTGTGGGACGGTACCAGCATACCTGCATACGAGGATCATCCCGTGAACTTTGTGTTTTATATGCCAGTTCCATGTCTTTAGACATAACGACATCCAAATAAATATAGCTACACATGGCATGAACATTTTCGTTGCCACCGATACCGTCTCCTCCTAAATCGGTAGGAGCGTGTTTCGGTATTGTACGCATATTATCTTCATTGTTTTGAATTAATCCTCCTTTAGCTGTTAATGCGGCAGTTCCTTCCCTACGAGCCCAATCCGGGTCATAATTAGATATCCGTAAAGCCATGCGTAGCCGCAAAGTATTTGCAAATCTGACCCATTTTGAGGCATCTCCATGATAACAATTATCATTATTCCCGGAGAATGTGAATTGACTTGCATCGTTGGGATTTATGTTTTCTACGGCTTCGGCTAAAATGCGAAAACACATGTCATATACTTCTGCACCTGTATCGTATCTGGCTTTTTCTCGCGGATTTTGTCCCCGAACATAATCTGAGAAAGGAATATTTCCGTATGTATCTACCATTTGTACTCCCAAAAAGGCGAAATAGATACGGGTGATATAAAATGCGTTTTTGTATTTCTCGGGATTAACATATTTGAATACACGGGTTAGTCGGGAATATTCTTTGCAACGGTCGCGATAGAAATGTTCCCAGCGTGTTGATGAATAGCGATCGGTATATCGATAGTTGGGAGACTCGTTAACGAAAGATGGGTGGTTGTTGGCAAAATATCCTGCGTATATATCATGTGTTAAGTTTGTCGTTTTTTGATAATCGTTGTACATCCCTTCATACGAGAATGTTTTAAAATCTGACTCAACAGATGCTTCGTTTTCTTTGGCAAAAGCTAATTCGTCATCCGGGATGGTTTCAGGAAAATCTATACTGGTAGAACGTTCGTCATCGTTTGAGTCATTCCCTGTATCTCCAGCTCCTACGTATATAGAGTTTTCAGGATCGATATTTATTTTATCGAAATCTGCACATGATGTCACAGATAGAAGTATTGCCGATATCGTAATATAATGTAATTTCATAATCTTATATTTTCAAATAAAATGATTAAAATCCGACATTAACAGAAAATCCCAATGTTCGTGTATAAGGTATGGATGTGAAATCGAATGCTTGAGAAAACATTGTCGTATCATAACCTCCTTCTGGGCTTGTTCCCGGAGTGTGACTCATCAAATAACAAAGGTTACGGGCGACAAATGCGACTTTTAAACTGTTAAAAGGAGTTTTCTTCAACAATGTTTTGGGAAATGAGTAGCCGAGTGACAGCTCTTTTAGCTTGATGAATGATGCATCATATAAGAATTCTTCTGCTACGTTGGCTATTCGTTTGTAGTAACTTTCTGCATCAACGGCTGTTGTGTTGGGTGTGCCGTCTTCATTTACTCCTTTTACAGTAATTGTTCCCCGATTTTCTGTGCGTTTTGCCATACCGTAGTTTGTAGCTACCGATTCGGACATGGATACTATATCTCCACCGAATTTCATGTCGAAAAGTGCAGTCAGGTAAATACCTTTATATGCAAATGACGGAGTAACAGACATTAGTAATTTAGGTTGTATATTACCGATCGCTTTACGGTCATTACCTTTGCTTTCTTCGATCAATGGGTAACCATCGCGAATAATGATATTTCCGTTGTTATCGCGTTTGTAAGATTGTATCGGGTAGATATCTCCTAATTTCCCTCCTTCACGAGCTCCGACGTCTATGATAAAGTTAGACTCTCCTTCGTTAAATATGACTTCTTTTTTTTCTGGTGTTAGTTCTACCACTTCAGAGAGGTTGTGAGCCATGTTTATTGTAAGATCAAATGAAAAATCTTTAGTTTTTACAGGAGTACCGTATAGCATGAGTTCTACCCCTTTATTGCTTACCAGTCCGGCATTGATATATTTTCCGTTGAAAGAACCGGTCATCGGGACTATTAACACTTGATTTTTTGTCCGACTGTTATAATAGGTAAAATCTATTCCTAACCGGTTTTGCAAAAATTTTAATTCTAATCCGCCTTCATACGAAGTAGAGATTTCAGGCTTTAAGGTAGCATTAGCTCTGATTGAAGTATCGGGAGAAGTTAAATCTCCTGTATTCCCGTTTTGCTTATAATTCAGCCAGTTGCACAGTTGATATGGATCGGTATCTTTACCTACTTGTGCCGCCGAAAGTCTTACTTTTGCGAATGTTAACCAAGCCGGAAGCGCCCAATTTTGATTACGAATAAAATCGCTTACTACAAAACTTAAATTGGCAGAAGGATAAAAGAATGACCGGTTATTTGAAGGTAATGTAGAAGACCAGTCATTTCGCGCTGTCAAGTCGAGAGTAAGATAATTGTCAAATGTAAATTGGAAAGTTCCGAAAACCGAATTGATCTGTTTTTTCATATATGAAGCATTCGCTCCGTTTACACCTAATGCGGAATTCATCTGCCATACTAATTTTTTTCGCATGTTTACAGAGAATGCATCTAGTCCTGTCCTTTGTTGAATCATGATATTACTTCCTAAAGAGTAACCTATTTGTATGCGGTCTCCGATATTGTTATTTCCTAACAACATAAATTCTGCATTTTGTTCGAAGAAACGACTTTCTGATCGGTCTAATCGATCTTGTTTTTGTTCGTCTAGAGTCGTGACATCCAGACATTTGGTAATGTCCGTAGTTTTGAAGGTTGTGTTATAATAATCGAAAGCATATTTGGCTGAGCCATGTAACCAGTCGGTAAAGTTCAGTTTTGCAGTATAGTAACCGAATGCCCTCCAGCGTTCGTCATTATTGCTGTATTGATTTTCTATAAAATAGGGATTTAATACTTCTTCAAAAGGTCCTGTCCAATTGATATGAGCTTTTTCAGGAGACATATAATGATCTTTCAAATCACTTAACCGGATATTATTGGGTATGAATAATAGTTGATATACAATACCGTTTTTCCCGTAGAGGGGACGATTTTCGGTTTTAGTGCGAGATAAAGATATTTTGGAATCCATAGACAAGTATTTATTCATTTTCATCCCAGCAGTCAGATCTACATTGATTTTATTCATCTTTTCACGGGAAAATATGCCGTTGGCATTTGTACTTCCGAAAGATGCCCTGTAATTAGAATCTTCTTTTACGTTTCCGATAGCGACGTTATGAGTCTGAGCAAATCCCGTATCGAAAAAATCTTTTAGTTTATTTCCGTATTTTTGAAAAGGGATGTTTTCTCCGGTAAAAGTCGTATATTCATGTCCGTCAAGCTCTGGCCCGAAACTATAAGGCGTGTCACTGTATATACCATTTGTTCCTTGACCGTATTTATCTTGCATTTCCAATGTCGAAGCGACTTGAGTCCATGTAAAGTTGTTGTTGTATGTGACTCCGAATCCGTTAGACTTTGTCCCCTTTTTCGTAGTAATTAAGATCACTCCGTTTCCGGCTCTTGATCCGTATAACGCAGCAGCATTAGGACCTTTCAAAACGGATATTGATTCGATATCTTCTGGATTAATATCGACAGTAGTACTTCCTCGGTCATATCCGCTGTATGCAGAAGCAGTGGAAGTACTTTCTTCTGTAAAAGGGACGCCATCTACGATCCATAACGGTTGATTATTATCTACGAGAGAGCTATTGCCTCGTATGGTTATTTTGGTAGATCCATTTAATCCGGTATTTGATGTGGTCATTTGCAAACCTGCAACTTTCCCTTGTAAAGCTCCTGTTATAGACGGATCTCCGGTTTGGTTGAGCTTGTCGCCTTTTATTTCTTGTACCGAATATCCTAACATTTTTTTCTCTTTTTTGATTCCCAATGCCGTAACGACGACTTCGTCGAGGGTATGAGTATCCTCTTGCATTTGAATGTTAATTTTATCTCCTTTAATTGCGTGCTGTTCGGTTTTAAAGCCGACGTAAGAAAATTGAATATCTTTATATCCCTCCGGAACGATTAATGTATAATTTCCGTCCATGTCGGTCATTGTTCCGGATGTCGATCCTTTTACGGATACGCTGACCCCGATTAGAGGTTCTCCTGAAGCATCGGTTACTTGTCCTTTTATAATTTGTTTTGAGTCTTTTTCCTTCGGCGTAGATTTTATTTCTTTTTTATTGGGGTATAGATAAATGATTTGAGAATCTATTTTATAAGTGACGCCGATGGGTGGCAATACTTTGTTTAATAACTCTTTTACCGGGATATTTTTTTCGTTTATATCTCCGACCTTCAGTTTGGTTAGTTCGTCATCATAAAAAAACTTATACTCAGTTTGAGTTTTAATTGTTTGGATAATGTTTCCTAAAGTCCCGTTTTTAAGAGACAAAGTAACTTGTGAGAATGTTAAGTGTGTAGAAAGAAACAAGAACAGAATCATCGAGGCTATTTTTATATGCCTCTTTTTTGTTAAAACATTTTTCATAGGTATTTATTATTGAATCAAACACATAAAGGGATAAATTCCTTTGTTTTTTCCCCTTTGCATATAAAACAGTCGTATTTGAGAAAACACTTACTCGAAAATTTGTTTTTTTCGTATTGAATTTGATTTTTTTTTTTGAGTTACAAAATTTAAACAGTGACAGGCAAGAAAGAATCGCTTTCTTGCCTGTCGCCGTTTAAGGTTAAATAATTATTGTATGAAATGATTTATCTTTTAATCGGTTTTATGTATATTTTGCCTTCATTTTTTGTATATTCTATCGGCATGGCCAATGTCAAATTAAGTAATACGGAGTCGAGGTTTTCTTTTTGATAAAGAACTCCGGAGTAAGTGCTTTTATCGATGTCTGGAGATAGAATGATCTCTGTTTTGTATAAATGTTGAAGGGTCGAAACGATTTCTGAGATTGTCGCATCTTCGAATGGAATCATTCCGTCATGCCAAACTGCATCGAGTTGCGTATTGAATGTTCTTACGTGCATTTGTTTCGTTGATTTGTTTAATTCAGCTTTTTGTCCCGACGAAAGAACAATCATTCCTTCGTCATGTTTTCCTGTGACTTTGACAGATCCGCGAATTAGAGAAACTTCTGCCAATTGTCTATTTTTATCGCAATTCATATTAAATACAGTTCCGAGCACCTGTACGTCTAAAGTTTCATTCTGTACTGAAAACGGGCGTTTGGTATCTTTTGTTACTTCAAAATAAGCCTCACCTTCTAATTCTACAACTCGTTTCTTTTCAGTAAATTTTTTAGGATATTTTAGAATAGAAGAGTGGTTTAACCACACTTTCGTACCGTCGGGTAGAATAATCTGCCGTACAGGATCGGTTTTTGAAGTAGTGACAATCTCATAATCAGTCACATTAAATCCGAAGTAATTTATCGCAAAGTATGTTCCGATGAATAAAATGATGATGGCGGCTGCGTATTTTATTGTAGAATATAGCCACTTTGATTTGCTGATATTTTGTTTCTTTTCTTCTATATCTTTGATTCGGCTATATAAAAGTTTCTCGGCGCGGAGTATATGACTCTCTTTTGCAAAACGGATTTTGTCTCCGGAATGCCAAATTCTTTCCATCTCTAATAATCGATTACGATTATCTTTAGACAAGTTCATCCACGAATTAACGATCGCTAATTCCTCTTCTGAGCAGTTGTTCTGTAAATATTTCAATAATAGTATTTCGTCTAATTCATTCATTATATAAATCTTTTATTATAAAAAAACAACTGGTTGCTGTAAAACACTTACTTGTATTTCATAAAAAATACTTGTATCCATAAAATAACAGGCATCAAGTGGGATAAATTAGCACGAAGAAATTTTAATGCTTTATACATATGGGCTTCTACAGTTCGTAAAGAAATATTCAGTAATTCAGCAATTTCTTTATTTTTCATATCATTGAGATAACTCAGTTTAAAGACCTCTTTACATTTTTCAGGTAAAGACTCTATTACCGAGAAAATTTCTTTATTGATTTCGTTACTTTCCATTTTTCGGATCGTATCGTTTTCATCCGGATGAAAGTAATCTATTTTCTTTTGGTATATATCAATTAAAGATTGAGAGTAATTATTTTCTACATTTTTATGTCGAATTATGTTGATAGCCTTAAAATAAACCGAACGGTACATAAATGTGTGGATAGAATCTCCTAAGTCTATTTCATTTCGTTTTTCCCATAATTCTACAAATGCATCTTGTACTACATCTTCTGCCTCATCTTCATCCAAAAAGCGATTTGCATAAAACATCAATCCCGGATATAACCGTTTGAATAATAGATTATATTCTTGTTCTATTTTTCCTTTTTCAATCAATATATTTTTCTCTTCAAATTTCATAATTTATGATTTCCCTTTTGTTGTTAAATGATAAGGGAATTTCTCCAATGTGTATAATTTATTTATATACAGACTTTTAAAATAATAATTTAAAATATATATTGTTGAATTTAAGAGCAATATTAATATATTTTTTTTGTTCTTTTTGTACTTGACTGCAAAAATTTACACAATAAATATATGATTATTGCTTAAAAGTTTGTATAATAGAGCTTAAAACTTATAATTCCCTTTTTTTGATGAATTCTCAATTCAAATATATTGAAAATAGATTGATATATTCCAAAAGTCGATATTATTTTATATAGAGAAATGCACTTGTTTTATCAGAGTTTTTTTTCATAGCATATAAAAATCCCTCGATTTCTTGTTATCGTTCCGGTTTTTGTATATCCTAATTGTTCATAAAGGTTTGCTGCTGTATGGTTGCTGATGCGGGTATCCAGTTGTAACGATGTGTATCCCTGTTCACGGCCAAATGTTTCTGCAAAATTCATTAATCGGCTTCCGATGCCCTCTCTTTGTCGATGAGGATCAACACATAGTCGATGTAATACTAAGGGTGATGTTCCGGAATTTTTCCATATAATACTTTGGTAGTCGGGATCTGGTCCGGGAATAAGAGATATGATGCCGATGACAATATGGTTGTCTTCATAAACATATAGATACTGATTATCTATATCTTTAACGAAAATTTCTTTGGTGGGGTAAGTTTCGTTCCAACCAGAAGATGATTGTCCGGATATTACCGTCCTGGTAATTAATCCCATGATTTCTTCTATATCATTTTCTTTTGCCAGACGTATGGTCATCATATTCGGTTGTTAATATATAAAAAACAGTCCTTCATAAATATGAGAACTGTAAAAGTGACTCCGACAGGATTCAAACCTGTAACCTTCTGATCCGTAGTCAGATGCTCTA